>JABIQT010000627.1 GCA_018667995.1 Candidatus Latescibacterota bacterium | reverse complement strand
TTGGTTACTGGTGCAGCAGGCTTCAAAGGATCCTGGCTTGCTATTGCATTGCTCGATGCGGGTGCCGGTGAGGTGATCGGTCTTGACAAAGAACGTCGCCCCAGATCGAACTTTGCCATGTCCGGCCTGGACCAGGTGATTACTTATGTGCAAGGGGATATTCGCGACCAGGCGCTGTTGCTGCGCCTAATGACCGAGTATCAGGTGGACGTGGTGTTCCATCTGGCCGCGCAGCCAATTGTAAAGACCGCCTTCAGAAACCCGCTGGAAACAGTCGGCTCCAACGTCATGGGTACCGCCTTTGTTCTGGAGGCTGTTCGCCAGGCAGGGACTGTCTCACGGTGTGTAGTGGCCACGTCGGATAAAGCGTATTTTGACAAGGGCGGGGAGCTTTACACAGAGGATGACCGCCTCCAGGGCAACGATATTTACAGTGCCTCAAAAAGCGCGGCCGACATTCTGACGTCATCGTGGATTCGCAATTACTATGAACCCGGCGGTATTCACTGCGGCATCGTGCGATGTGGAAATATCATTGGCGGCGGCGACTGGTCCAAGGGCCGTATCGTAATCGACTGCGTAACCGCGTTGTCAGAGGGCCGGAAGCCCGATATTCACAATCCGGACATGGTGAGGGATTATTTCTATGTCTTAGACGCGGTTAGCGGGTACCTCAGCCTTGGCGCCGCGCTTGATGAGAAAGATATCAGCGGAAATGGATTCAACTTCGGGCCGCACGAGCATGACACTAAGAACTCCGACCTGGCAACGCGCATATGCGAGCTCTGGGATTCCGATGCCGGGTGGCAGCACACACCCCCTGAAGAACCATTTCCGGAGATCAACAAGCAGACTCTGTCATGGGATAAATCGAGAGATCTGCTGCATTGGGCGCCAGCCTATACGCTTAACGAAGCACTCCAGGACACGGTGACATGGTATAAAGGTTGGGGCTCCGAGGAGCCTCTGGATGAGCTCAATGTGGATCTGCTGCATCGACATAGAGACAGGGCAAGGTCCCAGGGCCTGCAGTGGGCCGATTCCTGACCTGAACTCTGATGGGAGAGACATGAGTAGTTTGGTAGACAGAGTAGCCATCGTAACGGGTGGCGCCATGGGTATCGGCGGAGCAACGGCACGCCGTTTGGCCGCCGAGGGTGCCAGGGTGCTGATCGCGGATTACCGTATCGATCTGGCAGAGACCAACGTTGAAAGGATACGAGAATCCGGTGGAACAGCCAGGGCGATTTCCACCGACATTACGAGCGCCTCGGATATCGAAGCCATGGTAAACGAGGCTGTAGGTCAGTTTGGCTCTCTCGACATTCTGGTAAACAATGCCTGGGGAAGCAAGGAGCCGGACGGCACCGCCGAGAGCATTAGCGAAAGCGCCTGGGATTACTCTGTGGACCGTATGCTGCGAGCCGTATTTCGGGCCGTTAAGCACGCCGTTCCGCACATGAGACAGGCTGGCGGTGGCGCCATCGTTAATATTGCATCTGTCCACGGGCTGTTGATGGCCCAGAAGCACTTGGCATATGAGACGTTGAAATCTGCGGTGATTGGTATGACGAAACAGATGGCCTGCGATTTCGGCCCCGCAGGTATTACCGTTAATGCCATCTGCCCGGGACATATCGTAACGGAAGGCGGGAAGAAGCATTGGGCCCGCAACCCAAAGCTGCATGATCTCTATAAGGCCCAGTATCCTGTGAGGCGCACAGGAATACCAGACGATATTGCCAATGCGGTTCGATTTCTGGTTTCAGCGGAGGCCACATTTATCACAGGTCACGTACTTGTGGTGGACGGCGGCCTAACCGTTCAGCTTCAGGAAAACATCGGAATTGCACAAGCGAAACACATGAAGGAAAATCCTGATATAGAGTTCAACTGACCACAGATCGCACGCCCTCAAGATACGGAACCGCCCGCACATGGCTGCCAGGCTGATCGCTTACAGAGACAATCCAATATCTGATCAGAAGACACTGAATCCCGGAATCCAACATCGAATTCCGGGATTCAGATATGCATGCAAGCATAGGGCCGAGGGACCTCCTTCTACCTGAGTCTACCGCCTCATTAATCCCATCAGGCCACGGCCGTCGTCCCCTCCTTCTTCGTGAAGGTTAGTTCGCCACCAGCCACATCAATCAGAACGACATCGTTCTCCACGAATTCCCGCTCCAGAATAGCTACAGCCAAGGGGTTTTCCACTTGTCTCTGAATCACCCGCTTTAAAGGTCTTGCGCCATACTGAGGATCGTATCCCTGTTCCGCAAGCAGTTCCGCAGCGATCTCAGTGGCTTCGATGCCGATTTTTGCCCTGTCTATCATCCGACCATTGAGAATCCTCAGCTGAATCCCTACGATTTCCTGAATGTGCTGCCTACCAAGCGGATGAAAAATCATCAATTCATCCAGCCGATTGATAAATTCGGGCCTAAAATGCGTTCTTACCGCAGTCATTACATCTTCCTTAACAGATTCATTGTTAGCTACATCGGTACTCCCGATAAACTCTGTACCAATATTGGAAGTCATGATGATTAC
>JABIQT010000380.1 GCA_018667995.1 Candidatus Latescibacterota bacterium | reverse complement strand
TGGTACCAACCACGTAACCAGCTACGATGGCCGTGTTTCCAAAGACCTGTATACGTAGGTCCTCGTTATGCCAATCAAACGTGAAACCGCCCCCGAAAATGGCCTCATTTCTCGCGAACTGTACGTCAAAATTCCCCGAGACTCCCAGCTTGGCTCCGGTGGTGCCGAACTCGCTGTGTCCGGGTAGGTGGTGTCGGGCGATTTCGGCTGATTGGGCTGTGTTTATGGCATTCAAATGGGCGTCCATGATGGCCTTCAGCTGATCGTCCTCGCCAGCTGGGTGGGCGCTCGCAAGACTGCCAAACAGTACGACAGCGGCCAGAACAGACGGTAAGCATCGCATTTGTGGCTCCCTTCATAACTAGGTTGAGATAGAGAAACGTTTTGTCATACCTGGTTTAAAAACACATCATGACAATAGGTAGTCGTCGGAAGTCTATAATGCAAGCGCCTTTGGAGTCGTCGCGGAACGGATCGGCCTACGCGGTCACGATATGATCCGGACGGCACCTGATATCAGGGCTGACCCCTTGGGCGGTAAGGTGCTTTTGGCAGGGCTGCCGGTCTGTGGTATAATCTGTGGTCAATCTTCAAAAGTACAAAGATGCGAATTCAAGCGTAGGGGGACTTGCAGAGCAGCGAAAACCGGCCTATATATATACCCTGTTTACAGTATTTTTTTATACAGCATCCTGATCACCGCTGTCTGAAATGATAAGGGAGTGTGTCGTATGGCGGCAGCCAAAAAACCTGTGAAACCAACAGATACAACGAAGAAGGTAACTCCTCAGGGCAATAAGAAGTACGACATCAATGATGACGTGCTGCTTGAGACCGAATCGGTTGTCACCGACACCGATCTCGACACGACCACGGAAATTGGAATCGAGGAACAGAGCAATATCTTGTCGGGAGGGCCCGAGCCCGAAGCAGATTCCGAGCGCCCCCTGAAAGCGAGAGGCTCCGACGCCGAAGGATTTCGACTCAAGGATAAGAATAGAAAGAAGAAGAACGGAAAGAAGGAACGCCGGGCTCATCGCGAGAGAGATGACCGATCGTTGCTTCCCGGTCAGAAACTACGAACTGCCGACTATATTCATCTCATTATGCCGCTTCACGTGGAGCTGCTTAAGTTTCAAAACTGGATAAAAGACCAGGATCGCAGGGTGGTTACCCTTTTCGAGGGGCGGGATGCCGCTGGGAAGGGGGGAACCATAAAGCGCTTCATTGAGCACATGAATCCCCGTGGATGCCGCGTTGTGGCGCTGGACAAACCCACAGATAGCCAACGCCAACAGTGGTACTTTCAGCGCTATGTGCAACATCTGCCGACGGCAGGAGAGATTGTGTTATTTGATAGAAGCTGGTATAACCGATCCATGGTAGAGCGGGTGATGTCTTTCTGCTCAGCCGACGAAGTCAGAGAGTTTCTCCGGTCCACACCGGAGTTCGAGAATATGTTGCTTCGCTCCGGTATAGACCTCCATAAGTTCTACTTTTCCGTCAGCAAGGAGGAACAGAAACGACGTTTCTCGAAGCGCATCGGTGATCCACTGAAACAGTGGAAGCTGAGCCCGGTTGACAAAGAGAGTCAAGGAAAGTGGGACGACTACACGTCCGCCAAGGAGGATATGTTCTATTACACCTCCACGGCTGACTGTCCGTGGACGATAATCAAGTCTGATGATAAGAAGCGTGCCCGTCTAAATGCTATCCGATACTTCTTAAACCAGTTCGACTATCCGAATAAACCCGGTAGCATGCTGGAAATAGATCCTCAGATCGTACGTACCGTGGATGAAGAGATGGGCGTCGAGGATTAGGCGGGTGCAGTGACGGAGGAGTGGTGCGAATCTTCCGCCGTCTCTTTTGCGTGCTGGGTAATATGACACTACCAGGACTAACAGACGTGGGCTGCTGCTGTCGAACTGACCACCAGGCTATATCCCGGTTCCACGGACGATGGGTGTGTTCTCCGGAGGTTCTTGCCTTCTGGCCTCGGCTGGACTGGCCGTTGCGTCCATGAAATGAATGGCCAGTGCTCGTCTGTGTGATGATGTGGTATTTGCCAGCGTTCGGTGCGGAATGAGCCCGTGGTGGAGAAGGCAGTGTCCTCGAGGCAGTTCAACCGGAAGTCCCGTTGATTCCTCGGCATCCGGCATGTAGAACCCGGTGCCGCTGGGTACTGTTTCGTGTGCCATCATGGTCTTGTGACCCCCCGGAATGACCCACATACAGCCACTATCGACAGTAGCGTCATCAAAAGATAACCAACAACTGACGACGGCATTGGCTTTGTTGACTTGGAAGTAATAGTCGTCCTGATGCCATCTGATTTCATCGCCCGAATGCGGTGGTTTGTACAATCCCTGGCAGATAATGATCCGAATGTTGGAGCCGATAAGACTCTCTACGGCATCCAGCAGCCCCTCGTCCCGTATCAGGGCATCAAATCCGGCATCCATCAGGTGGGCGCATCGTAATTGGTAGAATCCCGCTCCCTGCGTATCGTGCATGATTTTTCGCACGCCTTGGCTTGGATGTG
>JABIQT010000825.1 GCA_018667995.1 Candidatus Latescibacterota bacterium | reverse complement strand
TTGAGGACCGAGGACGAAAATCCACGCCACTGCGACGAGCGGTTGCCAACACGGGCAAGTCAGGAACCGGGGGGACGGCAGACATTGCCACTGAAATAACGAAGCTGCTTCTGGCCCATGGGGCTGATCCCACGCATGTGAATAGAAGTGGGAAGCGTCTCGTGGATTCGACCAGAAATCGTGTGATAAGGGAACTGCTGGAGCACGCAGATTCTGGTGCGGAGATCTAGTATCATCGCATTCCGAAAGACGCACCACTTGATATGACTTCATTCGGATGTCCGGGAGGAGGAAATCGAATGACGAAGGAGAAGAATCCCATGTCGCATCGTGAAATGGCTGCGGCGTGTTTCAACAAGACATGGCATTATCTGGATCTGATCGAAAGAAAATCCGACGAGGTAGATGCCATGCTCAACGTGGCGCACACGTCGTACTGGCACTGGACGCAGTTTCCCGATCACACAGCTACGAATCTATCCGTTGGGCTCTGGATGCTGTCACGGGTGTACGCGGTTGCTGATCTGCCTGAGCGAGCTACTCATTTTGCCCAGGCGTGCATCTCCATAGGCCAAGAGCATAAACTGCCACCGTTTTACGCGGGCTATGGTTACGAAGCTCAAGCGAGAGCGATGTCCCGAGCGAACCAATCTGCAGCTTCCGAGAGCCTGGCAAAAGCACGGAAATTGTGTGATGCGATAGAGGACGAATTGGAGAAGAAGATGTTGCTCGATGATATCAACACCATCAATGTCGGGAGTGCTTGACTCCGGTAATAAGTCGCGGTGTCTCACCATTAAGAATGGAGGATTTGAGAATGATCAAACTCGCAATCTGCATGCCGCCTCAAAGTGGGCTGCCTCTGACGCTTATGAAGCAGTGCGGGATCGAATATGCCGTCGGCGGAATCCCAATGGCGCCAGTCCCGGACGGCGATGAATCTGAGCAACCATGGAGCGTCCGCTCCCTTGAGAAGGCGCGAAAGGACTACCAGAGTAATGGACTGACGCTGTCGGTCATCGAATCGAGACCTCCCATGGAGAAGATTAAGCTGGGACTACCCGGCCGCGACGAGGAGATCGATGTCGTACGTTCGCTGCTCAAGAATATGGGAGCCACCGGAATTCCTGTCTGGTGTAGTATGTGGATGCCCATTCTTGGTGTGATGCGGACCACGAGAAGCATCCAGACCCGCGGGGGTGCAAAGGTGAGCGGCTTTGACCACAGCGAGATGGCGAACGAGCCCTTGACCGAACACGGTACTGTAGATGAAGAATCTCAGTGGGCAAATCTGAAGTACTTCCTCGAGAGCGTGGTGCCGGTTGCCGAGGAGGCAGGCGTCAAGATGGCCATGCATCCAGATGATCCGCCACTGTCACCGGTCCGTGGTGTGGCGCGAATCATGAGCAGTGTCGAGAACTATCAGCGCTTGATAGATCTGGTGCCAAGCCCGGCCAATGGTATAGGTCTTTGTCAGGGCAACTTTGCCCTCATGACGGACGATCTGCCCTCCGTAATTCGTCATTTCGGCAGGCAGGACAGGATCCACTTTGTACATTTCAGGGATGTTCGCGGGAAACCGGAAAAGTTTGAGGAATCCTTCCACGACGACGGCCAGACGGATCTCGCCGAGTGTATGCGTGCCTACCGGGATGTGGGATACGAAGGCGTCTGCCGGCCAGATCACTATCCCCAGATGGGAGACGAATCCTACAAGGACGAGCTTCGTATTGCGCGTCTATTTGCCATCGGATATGTGAAGGGCCTGCGTGAGGCGGTTTACTCGGAGCCAAGGTGAGTGCGGGGATGGGGCTTGGTGTTTCTGGTCCTATTACGGGGACGGTTACACTTACACCGCAACTCGCGCGATCGCGGCCGCTAGGACAGGAGCCCTGCATGTCTATTTCGTTGAAGCAGAGGCTGGCCTTGTCACGTGCCGCTGCCGGTTTTACCGTTAGCTTGATCTACATCTTGGCGGCATTATTACCCAGTTTGAGCAACCGGTAGTAGCATGAGCCGGTGGCGTGCTTATCGAGAATCTTCTGGATCGCAGGGCCCGATACGGTCACACCACAGAGCTTCAGGTGATCGGAAAGGAAATGGCACCCTCGGATTGGGTGCTTCATAGCGGGGCCAGGAGCAGGTCCACTGATTTTTTAACGGTGGTAAACGGATTTGACCTTGGGATAGGCGGCAGATACACCATTCACCGGTGTCCGCGTGTCTGGAAACGGGGCTCATTCTCATAGAATTGAGTGCGACATATATCACGGTTACGGCACACCAGGGAGACAGTCGTCAGTGCCACAGCCAGTTATATAGCACTCATCTGTTTCCTGGTCTGGTTTAGTTCGGCAGAATCCATGATTTCTACCCCTTTCGAAATCCAACATCAACCTTGATCGTCAGGGAACAAACTTAACTATACAGCGTGATATCTGCCCATAGATATGGGCCGAACAGATATAAAACATTGACACCGGATTATTGATGCGCTTTGTTTTCTTTTTGAATAAAAGAGTTTAAGGTCTTTATATCTTTTATATGACCGATTATCACAGATATACTAATGAAAAATGTCACCATTTGATAGGTGGTTAATTCGATGGCCTCCGTGGAAAAGGATACTTCTACTGTGCCACCACGTACGATAAGGAGTGCGAGAGATTGAAACTTTCAAGTCCAGGAA
>JABIQT010000823.1 GCA_018667995.1 Candidatus Latescibacterota bacterium | reverse complement strand
TGGTCAACCGCGTTGGTGATTTTGCATTCATAATAGGTATGCTTCTGATCTTCGTAACGACAGGTTCCCTCACGTTCAAAGAGGTCTTCGCTACACCTGAGAGCGTTTTGGGACCGGTTGTCACTGCCATAACTATATTGCTTTTCGTAGGGGCCATGGGAAAATCGGCACAGGTACCTCTGCATGTATGGCTTCCTGATGCCATGGAAGGACCAACACCGGTGAGCGCGCTCATCCACGCCGCTACTATGGTAACTGCCGGTGTCTACATGGTCGTCCGCTGCAACGCCCTGTTCGTGATGTCTCCTGTGTCAATGGCTATTGTGGCGGTTGTAGGAGCCCTCACTGCAATCTTTGCGGCTTCAATCGGTTTGGTGCAACGAGATATAAAGCGCGTTTTGGCATATTCTACCATCAGCCAGCTCGGATTTATGTTTCTTGCCTGCGGTGTCGGTGCTTTTGCTGCCGGTATCTTTCACTTAATGACACACGCTTTCTTTAAGGCATTGCTCTTTATGGGAGCCGGAAGTGTAATACACACACTTGAGCACTCATTTTCGGGCGATAAGGATGCTCAGGACCTCCGGAATATGGGCGGATTGAAATCGGCCATGCCGCGTACATATATAACGATGATGGTGGCCGCCCTCGCTATATCAGGGATATTTCCGCTGTCTGGCTTTTTCAGTAAGGATGCGATACTCTGGGCCGCATTTGACAACAGTCCCGCTCTCTGGGTGATTGGACTGGCAGCTGCCTTCATGACTGCCTTCTACATGTTCAGGCTTATGTTTTTAACTTTTCACGGCAAGAGTCGATTGTCAGAGGCTGAAGCAGATTCGGTGCATGAGACTCCGTCCGTAATGAGTGTTCCATTAATCCTGCTTGCTGGTCTATCAGTCGTCGGTGGATTTGTGTGGATTCCAATTATCGAAGGCGGAAACCGATTTGGCGAATTTCTCTCACCCGTAATTGGTGGCGCTGAGAATTCGCACCCTCCGGTCTCCCTTGAATTGGGCTTGATGATGCTTTCCATGGGAGTGGCTGTCGCCGGGATCGGAATTGCATATGGCATATATGTGGCTCGAAGTACAGTTCCGGGGCACGCAGCGCCTCAGGGGTTACACAAAATTCTTCTGAACAAATACTACGTTGATGAGATTTACGATACGGTTATAGTTCGCCCGATCAAAACTATTTCTTGGGTCTTCTGGAAGGTCATTGACGTAGGTTTAATTGACGGACTGATAACGATTTCTGCTTTGCTGGTTCGCGGCATTGGCAGCATAGCAAGATACATGCAAACTGGAGTGGTCCAGAACTATGCATTGGCCATGGTAATCGGTGCCGTTTTGATTATCGGCTATTTTGCTGGTTTCCTGCGTTAATTCAAGCGGGCTGCCTGGACTACAGATGATTCGGTGAAAGATGAATTGGAGTCGCAACGAAGATCACATTGAAGAGTGCTTTAACTGTGGTGGGCGTGAATTCGATGCAAGTTCACGGTGGACATTTGGTGATATACAACTCGTAGCATGCCGTGGCTGTAACCTCCTGCACCTTTGGCCGATCCTTATGCATGAGGAGGGTGTGGAGAGCCTCAATGATGGTGAAACGGGGCGCCAGATCGATCTGATGGAGGACGGCGATGTTGTGGCCTTCAACCACGGAAATGGAATCCTTGATCTGGTAGAATCATTTAAATCTGGCGGACGGATACTGGACGTTGGATGTAAATTTGGTGGTCTTCTAAAGGCTGCCAGAGACCGAGGCTGGGACCCTGTTGGTCTCGATGTAAACCCCGCTTTTTGCGAGTTTGTGAGCAGGAACGGCTTTGAGATACACAGCACCTATTTGGAGAATATGCCTGAATCGGTCGAACCGTTCGACGTAATCACTATGAGTCACGTCTTGGAGCACATTGAGCGGCCTGATTCCGCGTTGAAAGCAATTCGAGAGCGTTTGAACCCAGGTGGTCTTGTTTACATTGAAACGCCAGATGTCTCAAGCCCGATTGCCTGGGCAGTTTACAGAGGCCGATGGCTGGGAGTAACGACCCCGGGGCATGTGTGGGCTTACACACAACGAACATTGACGGATGTCATTAGCAATCAAGGGTTGGAAGTCATCTGGTCTGGAAGGTGGATTCCGTACGCGCCAACAGACTATCCAAAAACCCTTAAAGGTCAGATCAGACGCTGTTTGTTTGGAGCGATCAACAGATTTGGTTATGGAGATATAGTTGGGGTACTGGCAAGAGCGGCATAGTTGCTCTTAGCTGCGAACGTCTTTTTAAAAGGAAACTCATGGGTTTTCCCATTCTCTCATCATTGGTCTTTATACCGATCGTTAGCGCTATCTTGTTGCTGTTTGTGAAGCAAAAGTCTGTGATTCGCCTCATCGGATTGATCGCGTCACTGGCAGTCTTCGTTCTCTTCCTCATACTTTATGGTGCCTTCAACGACGCCAGCGGTGAATTGCAGTTTGTCGAACGGAACGCTTGGATCGAACAGTTCGGCATCAGTTATTACCTGGGAACGGACGGAATCAGCCTGTTGCTGGTGGGCTTAACTGCGTTCATGTGGCCCCTTGCGCTGCTGGGTTCATGGAATGCCATCACCGATAGGGTGAGGGAATACCATATCTTCATGCTTCTTATGGAATCGGCCCTTCTCGGCGTATTCCTATCGTTTGACGTCTTCCTGTTTTACTTGTTCTGGGAAGGCATGCTCATCCCCATGTATTTTCTGATCGGCATCTGGGGATATGAAAAACGGACCTACGCCGCCGTGAAGTTCTTCATGTTTGCGGTCTTCGGCAGTCTTCTCATGCTGATAGCCTTGATTACCCTTGTCTATTTACACTTCCAACAGACGGGTTTGATGAGTTTCGATCTCTTCTTACTGTATCAGACTAGTATACCTGCCGGAATCCAGATATGGCTTGCACTGGCTTTTATCGTCGCCTTTGCGGTGAAGGTCCCTATGTTCCCGTTTCATACCTGGCTCCCTGATGCCATCGTTCTCGCAGTGGTTGTCGTAAAGATGGCTGCTTACGGTTTCCTTCGCTTCTCGCTTCCAATGTTTCCTGAGACACTCCCTATTCTTGCACCATGGCTATGCGCCCTTGCCGTAATTGGTATCATATACGGTGCGCTGGTTGCACTCGCACAAACGGACTTGAAGAAATTGGTGGCATATTCAACGATTAGTCACTCAGGATTTATTGTACTTGGTGTATTCGCGTTGAACGAGCAGGGGATTCAGGGCGCCGTTCTTCAGATCGTCAGCCTCGGTTTATCAACGGGTGGACTTTTTCTGGCGCTCATGATGCTGGAGGAACGCGGAAAATCCTGGGATATGAACACCTATGGTGGCCTGTGGCATACGATTCCTGTATTTGGTGGGTTCCTGATGGTTTTTACCCTCGCATCGCTCGGTCTTCCTGGCCTGAGCAATTTCGTTGGTGAGTTTCTCATACTCGTAGGAGCGTTTCAGACCCACCAATTGTTGGCTATTCTGGCCACATTGGGCGTTATTCTTGCCGCCGTCTACATGCTTCGGATGTATAGACACCTCATGTTTGGTCCATTGAAGAATCAACGCCTGGGCCAGATAAAGGATCTCGGCACCCGTGAGTTTGTCGTCTGCGCATGTTTGGCGGGTATGATTATTTGGATCGGTGTGTACCCGCAACCATTCCTGAAAACTATGGACGCATCGGTTCAAAAACTCTTGCAGACCACACAGACCTCTGCTATAGAAACTGAAACGCAACTATCGAAGGCTGGCAGCTAGACCATGGAAATCATTTTTCCCGTAGTCGATATCAGCGCAGTATCACCACAAATCGCACTCGTGACTTCAGCCATATTGGTTCTAGTCCTGGGGCTCTTTGACGGAATGCGCCGAGTTA
This sequence comes from Candidatus Latescibacterota bacterium, assembly GCA_018667995.1. Classification (GTDB taxonomy): domain Bacteria; phylum JAAXHH01; class JAAXHH01; order JAAXHH01; family JABIQT01; genus JABIQT01. The sequence continues at coordinate 5,848 of JABIQT010000823.1, read as the reverse complement.
TTCTATACATCGCAGTGGGCCTTCTTGCCATATGTGGTATTGTGGCTACCAGCGCATGGGGGGGAGAGGCCAGAGCATTCTCTGACCTCTCAGCCATGGCTGTGCTGGACGACTTTACCATCTTCTCAACACTCATCTTCATCGCCGGCGGGATTCTGACCATTCTCATTTCAGTTTCCTATGCGGAGCATCGTCGAATCGATCGTGGGGAATATTATGCACTGATTCTCTTCGCCATATCTGGGATGAGTCTCATGGCGGCCAGTGTGAATCTGTTCACTTTTTTCCTGAGTCTCGAGGTTCTTTCGATTTCGCTTTATGTTCTAATCGGGATTGAATATCAGAAGTCCGAATCAAATGAAAGTGCTCTGAAGTACTTCTTGCTTGGTGCATTTGCGAGTGGTTTTATCCTCTATGGCATTGCGCTCATATACGGTGGAACCGGGTCTACAGATTTTGCAGCGATCTCTGATCAGACTTCCGGAGGCTCTAATCTCCTGGTGCTGGCAGGTCTGGGATTGCTGCTTGTGGGCATCGGATTCAAAATATCCATGGCGCCCTTTCATTCATGGACGCCGGATGTGTACCAGGGCGCGCCCACACCGATCTCTGCATTCATGTCTACCGGCTCAAAGGCTGCCGGTTTTGCTGTCTTGGTTAGGGTCTTCGTATCTGTATTTCCACAGATGCGCCCGGACTGGGTGCCCCTCCTTTCAGGATTGGCCGTGCTCACTATTGCCGTGGGCAATCTAGTGGCTCTGGTACAGACAGATCTCAAAAGACTTCTTGCCTATTCGAGCATCGCACACGCGGGTTATATGCTCCTGGCCATCGTTGCCGGCGGCCCGGAAGGCAGTGCGAGCATCCTCTTCTACCTTCTGATCTATACCCTAATGAACATGGCTGCATTCGGTGTCATTGCCGTCCTCTCTGCCAAAGGAGATACCTGTCACGGCCTGACTGACATCGCCGGTCTCGCAAAGCGTCATCCAATTCCGGCCATGGTCATGGCAGTGGCGATGTTCTCTCTGGCGGGAATTCCACCCACTGCCGGATTCGTGGCCAAGTTTTATATCTTCACGGCCTTGATACAAACAGATCATATTACCCTTGCAATTATAGGTGTGTTGTTCAGTGGTGTCTCGCTGTTCTACTATCTTCGAGTCATCGTATGGATGTACATGAAGGACGCACCTATTTCCGTGGTTACTCCCTCTGTTAGATTATCGATTGGCGGCGTTGCGGCGATCTGTGTATCAGCGCTCGCAATCATTCAATTGGGTATAGCACCTTCCTACCTCATAGAGATGGCGCAGCAGGCGGTATCTCTACTGCAGTAAGCCCCCCCCACGCATGTACGGCCTCCCCGTTTTCAGAAAGAATCTACAGGGAACTGGTAAGATATAGATTCTCTCGGGATCATCTTCTTCCTAATCGTTGTTTAGTCCGGTATTAACAGGTGTTTTCGAGGGCATCTGTCTTCCGCATTTTCCTTGACACTCAAGTGCATTCCCGCTATGTTGGGGCAGATTTATGATACCGGTCAAAAGTACTCTGGAGCCGTGCCATGCAGGAGTATTCATGGATGTAAAATCTATCATCGCGCCCGTCGAAGATGATCTGGCGGCGTTTGAGATTGACTTCAAAGCGACGTTTGAGTCCAAGATTGATATCATCGATCAGATAGCGGATCACCTGATAAAAACCAAGGGAAAGAGGCTCAGGCCTGCTCTTGTTCTGCTAGCCGCATCAACTCACGGAAAACCGGGTGGAGATGCCATTCGAGTCGCAGCGATCATTGAGCTGATTCATACGGCTACCTTGGTACATGACGATGTTGTTGATGAAGCCGCCTTACGCCGCGGTTCTCCTTCCCTGAATTCCATTTGGGACAATCATGTTTCGGTGCTCATGGGCGATTATCTCCTATCGAGGGCGTTGTGTCTTATTGTATTGATGGAATCCAGGGATATGATGAGCACGATCTCTAAGTGTACGGAGCGACTGAGCAAAGGTGAGTTGCTGCAGGCCACCCATGGCTTTGATCCAGGTATTAGTGAAGAACAGTATTTCAATATTATAAGCGACAAGACCGCGTCACTCATGGCTTCTGGTTGCGAGGTCGGAGCATACCTCACCAGTGGCTCTGCAGATATAGCGGAGAGTTTCAGGAAATATGGCGAGTTTCTTGGTAAAGCGTTTCAAATCACGGATGACGTTCTTGACTATGTCGGTGATGAAGAGACTATCGGAAAACCTACTGGGAATGACGCACAGGCCGGTACTGTAACGCTTCCCTTGATCAGGGCCCTTGAAAAGGCATCTCCTTCAGAGAACGCGCAAATCCGTGGCCTGTTGAATGGTGAGTGGAGCGACGACTCGTGGCCAACGATCGTTGATTTCACACACAAAAACGGTGGTATAGAATATGCCAGATTTAGAGCTCTGGAATATAGCGCCGCGGCTAAAGCCGAATTAGTGGGTATCCAGGAATCGCCGGCAAAGGAATCTCTTCTCGCGATGGCTGACTACGCCGTCAATCGCGAGAAGTAGCCGCTGAGCATCCCCCACCAAGGCACGAACTTACCCTTGCACTTGCACCCGTCCTTTCGGCTCGAGCGATCAATGGCCGGATTCAACCGACCTACCGCTTATGTCCGCCCTGACTGTCATAATCATCACCTACAATGAGGAACCAGACATCGCGGCTTGCCTCGAAAGTGTGGCATGGGCTGACGAGATTGTGGTTGTGGATTGTGGGAGCACGGACGACACCGTAGCTATCTGCCAACGATATACGTCCCACGTACATTTGATGGAGAGACAAGGCAGCGGACAGCAGAAGCAGAGAGCTCTTGATCTCGCGACGGCTCCGTGGGTCTTGAATATCGATGCTGATGAACAGATCCCTGAATCGTTACGGGACGAGATACTTCAGGTTATCGGGTCACCTGATGCGCCTGATGGATTTCATATCTTACGGAAGAACAAGTTTCTCGGTAGGGAAATTCGTTACTGCGGGTGGCAGGACGATCGCCCGCTTCGGCTCTTCAGGAGATCAAGCACTCAAGTCACCGATACCCAAGTGCATGAGGGGTTCGTTGTAACTGGCACCGTGGCTCGACTCACCAATTTCATGAGCCACGATGCATATAAGAGTCTCTTTCAGTATTTTGAGAAATCAAATGAATATACATCAATCGAGGTACGGAATCGGTTGCGAGCGCGCCCGAATAGGCGGATTAGCTGGATGCACATTGCCCTCGCACCATTGGGTACATTCTGGAAGCTATACGTCGTCAAATCCGGTTTTCGTGACGGCATAAATGGCTTCTTGCTTTGTATGCTCTCTTCGGTATCACAGATGATTGGTTACGCCAAGATTTGGGAATATCAAATGCGGCATAGGCAGGGAAACGGGTGGTTTCCGCCAATTCGTACGGAGGAGGTAACGACCCGGCAACCTGGATATAACAGGCTTCACTCCGGTGGGGATGATGAATTTGATTTCGGTGGCAGAAAGGATTTGAATGATGGGCCTTAAGACCAATCTATTCAAGTCACTTTCGAAGTCCACATCACTGCAGAAGGCCGTGCGCGGTGTTGTGGTGGGCCGCAAACTGAGGTTTCCCGAGGTCATCAGTATTGAGTCGTCTAGTCACTGCAATGCCGACTGCATTATGTGCCCCCGTGAACTGCTCACGAGATCCAAAGGCAACATGGCATCTGATTTGTACGAGAAAATCATCGACGAATGCGCGGAGCATTCTCGTAGTGTCAAATTGATTCAGCCATTTATGTTTGGAGAGCCCTTCATAAACAAGCAGCTTGTAGAGATGATTAAGTACACGAAGAGCCGGATTCCCTCGGTACCGGTAAATGTGAGCACAAATGGATCGTTGCTCAATGCCGAACGGGCACGCGAGATCATCGACTCCGGTCTCGACAAGATCAACATTGACATCGATGGCGCTACTAAGGAAACCTTTGAAGGTGTCCGAATAGGTCTGGATTACGATCAGGTGGCGAGCAATGCCAGACATTTGATGTCATTGAAACGAGAATCGGGCAGCCGGAAACCAGAGATAACGGTCACAATTATCAATATGGATGAGACTGCGTCAGAGATAGAGGATTTTAAGACTCAGTGGAGACACGCTGCTGACAATGTCGTAGTTCAGAGCTATACCACTTGGACCGGCAGCGTTGAAGACCGAAATACGGGTGAGATGGAGAACGCCTCCACAGTCGGTGGATTCACATTTCCCTGCAAACACCCATTTGAGGAATTTGTAATCGCCCACGACGGCAAGGTCTCGATCTGTTGTCTGGATTTTGACTTTAAGGTCGTTGTAGGCGACGTCAGCAAAGAATCCATTAGAGACATCTGGAATGGACAGGCACTCAATGATGTTCGGCAGAAAATGATTGACGGTCGCTATCAGGATCTGGATATCTGCAGTCAGTGCAATAACTATATCTTCCAGACCGAATGCTCTTGGCATTATCTGTGGAAGGATGGGGAAGCCGAGGATCCACTTCGTCCCAAAATACCCACCGCGCAACCGACTGTACCTTCCACGGCTGATTAATCCTCCCTGTATTGACTGGGCGTCCACGTCTCCTCTATTTCATCGGGGCACTGCATGCCACCTTTACGAATTCTCCAGATATGCTCCTCTCTGGCTTGGGGCGGGACGGAGATGCACGTGCCTATTGTTGCCTCCAAATTGAAGCAGCAGGGACACGACGTAATAGCGGTCTGCCATCCTGATGGCAAAATCGGCCACGAGATGAGCGTGCGCGGAGTGAAGACTCTCACAGCGCCCATCGGTGGATATTTTAATCCAAGACAAACACTCCGTCTCTATAACATTCTCAAGTCCGAACGGCCAGATATACTGCATCTCCATTTATCCAGAGACCTATGGCAGATTGTGCCGGCGGCCGTGTGCGCGGGAACGGGGACGCTTATCCTGACGAAGCATGTGGGATCATATGTCAACAAACGCGATCCCCTTCATAGGTATTTGTACAGTCATGTCAAGCGGGTGATTACGGTGTCAGAGGTACTCCGAAAGAATGTCATTGAAACGTGTGCCATACCTTCTGAACGCGTCACCACAATTCACCACGCCCTGGACCTTGACCGGTATGAGCCCAAGATGTACAGCCGCAAGGCGGTTCTCAGTGAGTTAGGAATACCGGATCAAGACACAGTCGTGGGAACAGTGGGTCGCGTTTCGCCAGGTAAGGGCCTGGAGACTTTTTTGAGATCCGCCAAGCGTGTGCTCGCTGTGGATTCAAAACGTCGTTTTAGGTTCCTGATTGTGGGAGATGCCAGTTTCGGTGAAGAAGCCTATTTTCGATCCATCAGAGATCTAACGGTCTCACTGGGACTAACTGATCAAGTGGTATTCACTGGTTTTAGAACAGATATACCAGCCTTGCTTAACGCTATGGATGTTTTTATTTTCCCGTCCCATGCTGAAGGTTTGGGGGCTACATTGATCGAGGCAATGGCCATGGGCGTCCCATCTGTCTCGTCTAATTCCGATGGCACCCTTGACATCATCGAAGATGGCATAACAGGCTACACGGTACCTCCGGAAGATGATTCGGCAATGGCGAACTCTGTTCTGCGGATTTTGGAGGATTCAGAAACGAGACAGCGGATCGCTGCGGCCGGTAGGAATCAGGCGAGAGAGAAATTCGATTTGGATGTGATGATCCGAAAGATCGAGATAGTCTACGCAGAATGTCTCGCGGGCGAGTGACCCCATGCACGAATTTACCAAAGGACTTAGTCTTGCCGACTTCTTCTATACGGAGGCGGTGCGGCCTTTGC
>JABIQT010000642.1 GCA_018667995.1 Candidatus Latescibacterota bacterium | reverse complement strand
TGATGGTTGGTGACTGTGTCGCAGAATAGTCATAGGGCCTTTTTCCGGTGGATGAGTACATCAGGCCCCTTGGGATCAACTCGAGAGTTCATCCAGTTCAAGCCTTTCCGCGGGCGAGAGCTCCCAATCGCTACCGCCGAGATTCTCCTCGAGCTCAGCGATCGTGTCCGGACCCGTTATAACAGTTGATACCTCTGGGTGTGACAGTAGCCAGGCGATGGCCGTCTGAGCAGACGATTTGCCGTGGGACGCGCCAATTCGGCCGATGGCTTCGACGATCTTTTCCACAGCGGGGGTCCCTCTCTTCTTCAGCTTGTCCTGTCTGCTGTGCCAGTATGAACCCGCCGGTAGGTTTGTGTTGGCCCGGTACTTACCTGAAAGTAAGCCAAGGGCGATCGGACTGTACACCATGACGCCCAAACCTTCCGAGCGACAGAAAGGCATCATCTCGTTTTCGAGTTCCCGACTGATCAGATTGTAGGGATTTTGTACACAGTTGAATGATACAATGCCGTTCCTCTCACCGAGTCCATTGGCCTTGCAGACCTGCCATGCGGCAAAATTGCAGCATCCTATGTACCGAACGAGACCTCGCTGCACAAGATTGTCCAATGCTCCGAGGGTCTCCTCTATCGGCACCGCGGGGTCATAATGGTGGAGCAGGTAGATATCCACATAATCCATTTGTAGGCGAGACAGGCTGCTTTCAATCTCACGAAGAATATGCCCTCGCGAAAGGCCCTGGTCATTGGGACCGTCTCCGACCGGTTCACATACTTTCGTAGTTACCACCAACTCATCTCGCGAATGTTGGCCTACCACGTCCCCAACCATTCGCTCTGAATGGCCATTCTGGTACGTGTTCGCACAATCAATCAGACTGACTCCGAGCTCGATTGCGCGCGAGATAGTCGCCTTGCAGGTCTGTTCATCGGGATTGCCCCGAAAAACCGTACCCATACTGATCGATGATACCTTAAGGCCACTATTCCCGAGATTACGGTATTGCATGCGTTTTCTCCGCCATCATTCCCCGAGTCGCGAGATCGTGGGTAGTACTTCTTTGAAGGCTGAGAGGAATGTCTCGATTTCATTCATGGTACCCACTGAAATACGGATCCAGCCTTTCATAACTTGACTGCCCCTTGGCGAGACGGCAATCCGCTTGTCCCAAAGCGCCAGGCGGACCTCTTCTGTGTCTCGTTCGACGTTGACCTGAACGAAGTTCGTCTCACTGGGTATGTATTCCAGATTCATCGCTTCGAATTCGTGAAACAGCCTCTCACGCGAGCTGATCACAGTATCCCTGCTCCGCTGTACATGGTCGTGGTCGCCGAGGGCGGCCAACGCAGCCATCAAGGATAGAGGGCTCGTCCGGCCACTGTTGTAAAGCATCAGTTTCTCTTTGATGGCCTGACTGCTCACGGCATAGCCTACCATGACACCCCTGATCCCATAGACCTTCGCAAATGTTCTGACCACGACCACGTTATCACGGGATAGTGCCAGGGACATTGCCGACTGATAGTTCGGTTGCTTGACGAAGTGGAAATAAGCCTCATCGATCACGACGACGATTTCACCTGGCACGGAATTGACGAAAGCCGATATGGCTTCATACGTCAAAAGGCTACCGGTAGGGTTGTTGGGGTTTGTGACCACCATCAGTCGCGTGCGAGGCGTAATCGCTTCCAGCATGGCATCGAGGTCATGTTTGTGGTCGGCCGTCATGGGCACCTGAACGACGTTCGTGTCTATTCCTGCACTATCGAGCTCTCTGGCTTTCTCAGATATTTCGCCGTAGGTCACTTCAGCCTCAATGAGTTCACCATGCCCGGGAGAGAGATAGGCGACAGCCAATAGTTTCAGGATCTGGTCTACCCCCGGAGCAAGAAAGATGGGATGTGGTTTCTCAAGATCGAATGGTTCCGGTAGACTGATTCCATTCTCATCGGCAAGTGCCCGGATCAGCATTTCGGCCGGCTGCAGGTGCGTCAAATTTCCATCTGAATCGGAATCGAACCACTCATAGCGATTCAGTGACTGCATATGGGTCTGTATGGCGTCAAGCGCCTTTGGGGACGGCCCCAGCGGGTTCTCGTTGTCCATCATTCGAAGGAGCCCGGGCGGTAGGCCCGCACTGTGGATGTGTTCTACCATGTCTTCTCTGTAGTTGAAACAGGGCAGGTTCTCGTCCCTGTTTGTAGTCTGAAGTAGAATCTCAGGAGATTCCCAAATTGACCAGCTAGGTACGACATCAGCTCTTCGTCGACTGTGTGAAATCAGTCTGCCACGTGCTGTTCCAAAGTGACGGAAAACTATTCTTACGATAGGGGTGAGCGTTGCAGACTTCGGTGTTCAATTCCAGGCCCAACCCCGGTCTGTCGGGCAGAATGTACATTCCGTTGGCCGTCGGGTTCCATCCATGCACGAGATCATCACGCCACGGTACATCAAAATCTGCGAAGTTCTCTTGAATCTGGACGTTCGGCGTCGCCCAGTCAAAGTGCAGGGCTGCGCACAAGGCGACGGGGCCGATGGAACAGTGGGGCGACACGGTCATATCCTGGGCCTCCGCCATGGCTGCGACTTTGCGAGAAATATGCAATCCGCCGCAGTGTGCCGGATCCATCTGGACCACATCGGCCGCCCTCATCTGGATCAGCCTGAAGAAGTCGGGCAAGGTATACAACCGCTCACCTGCGGCTATGGGATAGGGGAGCGCCGCTTTGACTTCCGCCAAGAGGTCCAGGCTGTTTGGCGTCACAGGCTCTTCGTACCATGCGGGACGGTAGGGCACCAATCGAAGCCCCATCTCGATGGCGCACGCCACGGAGAGCCGGCCATGTGCCTCTATCATCAATTCCATGCGATCACCAACTGCATATCGAACTGCTTCCACCACAGCTTCGGCCTGGTCCATTTGTTCCTGGCTCATCTCTTTCCAGGCCGTTCCAAAGGGATCAAATTTGAGCCCTGAATAACCTCGTTCAACCACCGTTCGGGCTTTTTCGGCATACTGTTTCGGCGTTTCGCAGTTTCCATACCAGCCATTGGCATATGCCGGAAGAAAATCGTGACATTGACCGCCCAGAAGCCGGTAAACGGGTTGTGCACAGGCCTTCCCAATTAGATCCCAACAGGCGATTTCGACCCCGCTAATGGCGGTCATGACCGTCGGGCCGCCCTGGTACTGATCTCGGATCATGCCTCCAATCACAGCCTCCAGATCGAAGGGATCTGTTCCGAGAACACGATCTTCAACCCATTCGTGGAGCACCGTCTGAACCGTCATTTCCTGCCATTCCAGCGATGCCTCACCGATTCCGGTGAGACCGTCGTCGGTCGTCAACCGGATGAATAGGTAATTACGTAGACCGGCGTTTACGAGAAATGATTCAAGGCGTGTGATCTTCATACCGATGCTGCTTTCTCAAAAGAGAGGTGTGGTTCCGTGTGCTTTAGGGTTTGGTCTCTGCGAATGGCGGATGCTTTCATCCACTATCCGCCATAGTCCTGCGGATACCGCCGCTTCCATCCTTTACGGCCGAACTCCGTTTCATCGTAAAGTGCCGAATGAGCAACGAGCTTTTCCTGGTTACTGTCGGCGATAGACCGCAACATATCGCTCGTAAGATCTGCATCTAACCGTCGTAGGACGTCCTGGCAGGTTGGATCGTCTATGCGATTGAGCTGCTCCCGGGGGTCCTCCTGGAGATTAAACAAGAGGCTTTCACCTGTAGTATACCGGCAGAGCTTCCAGGTACCGTCAAACACCATGCAACCCTTAGCCAGGTACCCGAAAATCTGTTCTCTGGAAGGTGACTCCGAGTTGTCGATCCCAGGAAGCGGCCGGGCATCCAGATAGTCCGGTAACTCGCAGCCTCCGGTCTTCAGCATCGTCGCCGTGATGTCTCCTATACTTACCAGATCAGACGAGCATTCGCCCTGCGGTACTCCGGGACCAGAAACGATGAGCGGGACGTGTATACTCGACTCGTAGTAGGTGGCCTTGCCTATCAGGTCATGATCGCCCAGATGGTCACCGTGATCGCTGGAAAATATGATCAACGTGTTGTCCAACTGGCCTGTCTCGCGCAGGGCACTGATGATATCACCAACTTCATCATCTATCTGTTTGACAAGAGCCGCGTAATGAAGCCGGATCTTTCGTTTTTGGGCCGGCGTGAATTCTTCGTAGTCGACACCATTCCATGGCATTCGGTTTCCTACGATATTAGTCTCTCGGAGGCCAGGCGCATTGTCTGGCACGGCTGGTATAGGCTCCGGCATGTCCTTCTCGTCAAGTCCAGCCAGGTCCTCCTCATTTGGATCATAGGGGCAGTGTGGGCCCGGAAATCCCACCATCATAGCGAACGGGCGATCCTTCGGCTGATTCCGAATGTGATGGCATGCTGCGGTGCCCACATAGTGGTCCCATGAGTGCTCCCTTGGGTTATTATGTACGAAGGCTCCCTTATTTTCGAAGTAACCTTCGTGCTCATTGCCATGCAACTTGCGCAGGCCGTGTTCCTTCAGATGCTCGTGGTAGTCGTCTTCAATCAGAAGCCATCGCTTATCTTCACAGATCACCCGGGTCTGGAATCCGAGGTCAATATCCCAAGGGTAGAAATGCATCTTGCCGATGGCTGAGGTGGCGTATCCAGCATCTGAAATCAGTTCAGGCCACGTGTGAATGCCACACTCCGCGAGGTCTGGACGTAGATAGTGTTCGTTGGTCAGCACACCATTCTGGATGGCATTTCGACCAGTCATGAGCATGGCTCGGGCTGGGACGCAGATCGGTGATGGGGAATAGGCCCGTTCGAATCGAAGTCCGGAAGAAGCCAGACTATCAATGTGTGGTGTGGCCAGGAATTCAGCTCCGTAGCAGGACAAAAAATCGGCGCGCAGCTGGTCGGGCATGATGAAGAGTATGTTGGGGCGTTGCATGGAATTCTTCATTGTTCCGGGGCCCTTTTTGGAGTTCGACGTTCAGATTGAAGACTGGACGATCCTTTTTAATTCACAATTTCGGCATCATGATTACAAGCCACGTATGATCTGGGAGTATGATGCTTGATCGTTGAGGCCCTGTCTTCGCGAAGTTCTGGCGTAAGAGGAGAAAACGCACGAAACTCCTGCAAACAGCATGCTATGCCGCCCTACTTCGTCCATTGAAGATCTCCTACATTAATGTCTCACGCGGTCCGATGCAATTCCTCAATTGCTATCTTGTCCATATGATTACTGAATTTCGAGATGGCCGCAAGCGGGTGGCGTGGCGGGTTCCTCCCAGGCTACCCTTTATCGTCGCACCACTCATGGTAGGAGCTCATAAAGGTTGAGCTACGAAATAGGTCATTGCGGAACCCAGATTACGGTACGGGCTCGCCGTATTCGGTACTCTTGTATTGAATTGAACGCGATGTTCGTGCTTTCGACCTTGTAGGGAATTACCCATAGCGGCGCTAATACAAATAGGCTGGCTGGTACGGTTTCTTCACTATGTGTAATGCTGTTATCGGTTCATATGGCAGGCCTTTGCCGTCCGAGGCCAGGCTAAGATGTCCGAACACCTGATTTCAGACTTAGCGGGTGAGCGTGCGACCTCAGGCGCGGGGAATAAGTATCGTGACTAACGGTGTAAAGACACATGGTTTGGCAGGATGGTCGTTCAGGATTCGAAACCGGCAGCTATAGCGCCCCGTTGACAGCTACAATCAGGTAACAAGAATCGTATTGTCAATGGCACAGATCTGGAGCGCCGATCTACCGTAATACGAGTGCCCACCTACAGAGAGAGTTCAGCAGCTATCGTCGCCAAGTCGTTGTGACTGGCCAGCTAGATTACACATCACAGGTTCCATACGCCGCATTCATCGCCTCTAAAGGATCGGCCTTCGGCACAAACTCATGGCCGACGTAGCCTTCATAACCGGATTTAGCGATGGCTCGCATCACAGGCGGGTAGTAGATCTCCTGCTCATCATCCAGATCATTGCGCCCTGGATTGCCAGCCGTATGATAGTGACCGATGTAATCACTGTAGTCCGTGATGTTCCGGATCAGGTCGCCTTCCATAATCTGCATATGATAAATATCATAGAGCAGTTTGACCCGCGGTGAGTTGACGCCCTTGCACACATCCACGCCCCATGGCGTGAAGTCGCACTGGTAATCCGGATGGTTGACTTTGCTATTCAAGAGTTCCATGCAGAGTGTAATCCCGGCTTTCTCTGCCGCAGATGACACTCGTAGCAAACCCTCGATACAGTTGTCCCTTCCCTCATCATCGGACTTGCCTTCGCGATTACCCGAGAACGTAATAAGGCTTGGGATGTTATTCGCCACGGCAAGATCGATGTTGGCGAGCAGTTCATCCTCAATTCGAGTGTGATTTTCTTTCTTGTTGAGACCGTCGGGCAATGATCCATGTCCTACGATGATTGCGATCTCCATGCCATTGTCATGGACCAGGCTCCAGTGTTCCTGAGGGAGCATTTCCACCGAGCTGTATCCGATTTGCGATGCTTGTGTGATCACGTCCTTCGGGCTGGCGTTACCGCGAGTGAAGCAGCCAAAACAGACAGACTGATTGATTCCCATATTACCTCTCCTTTTCGATGTTACGCTTCAGGGACACCTTATATGAGTTCTGAGCTTGCCTGAATATTCGTTGGGAGTTCACCGATGTCAATGTCAGGTTTCCGTGTTACATACGGCAACAGATCTTCCTTTGTATGTTTTTGAGGCGGAACCCCCATACGAGTGCGCCGAGCTCAGAACAGTCGTAGACGTCCTCTCTCCAGGGATTTGAAAATGGTAAATATAGTTAGAACACAGAAGAGAGACTCTGTTCACGCGGAATAGACCTCCAGGGCATTCGGAGTTTCTATAAAAGGCACTATGAAGAAATGGTCGTTGCGGACCTGGTTGGAGCAGGTCTTCTGGTATCATACTTAGCAATATTCGAAGATCCAATCAGGCCATACGCGATATAATTTGACGGTAGATCTTCCGACATTGTATATTGTGTCACTCCCTCGGAAAAACAAGTCTACCGTAGAAAAAATATAGCGATGTTGGCTCACAACGTCCCAATGGTTTAGTGGCTGAATTGGTACCTTTTTTACCCGACAGATAATCAACAATAAGATCGGGTGCAGTTATTAGGTACGGTTTGCAACGAATATCAACACTACCATGTCAACTTTCACTCCAAGGAGCTCACGTATGAATGATCGAATACATGACGTCAATTATGTCAGGGCCTGTGTCAAGTACCTGACGGTTGCTCTATTCACCGTTACGCTAACGTCCGGTTTGTCGTCTGCCCAGACACTTTCGGTAAAGGATATCGACAGCGCCGGCCTGCCTCCGGGCCTGGTTCGGATGGGCTCGAACGAGAATCCCATGGGGCCGTCACCGAAGGCCATAGGTGCCGTGCATAAGTACGTGTATAATGTGAATCGCTATGGCTGGTATGAGTTGGATGAGAAGGGCATGCCTTCCAGTCTGGATACCGAGGAGCGACTCACAGTGGCTCTGGCAAAGGTTGATGGTGTTCCGCTGCCGGAGAATTTCGATAGCCGCGAACACGATAGTCCCTACTTTTTCGCACCTGGTTCAGGGAATATCCTGAAATTGCTGGCCATAGCTTATCTCAGTCAGGGCGGCAAGGAGGTCGTTGAGGCTCAGGTAGGCTATGTGGACATCGCCGAGGAAGCGGAGGACTTGAATACGGCTGGTATTCCAACCAAGGTCACCTTGGTCCCGATGACGTCGGACTACAAGCATGATCTGGACGGCATGCGGGATGCCATTACGCCTCAGACCGCCTTGGTTGCTATTACGAATCCCAACAACCCCACGGGCACATTGCTCACCTTCGACGAGCTGCGCAGGTTTGTGGAGTCGGTGCCGCCTGAAGTGATCGTTCTTATAGACGAGGCCTATGTACACTTTGTGGATGATGCCAACTATCAGTCCGCAATCCCCCTGGCTCTCGAGCATGATAATGTGATAGTAGTACGGACCTTTTCGAAGGTTTATGGCATTAAGGGGTTGGGCCTGGGTTATGCCGTAGCAGGATCAAAAATCCTCGACAGAATGTCAATGTACAGTACGGGATCGCCAAGCATGATTGCTAAAATGGCAGGGGCCGCTGCGGTAGAGGATACCGCGCATTTTGAGAAAAGCAGGCAGGCGGTGAAAGATTCCAAAGCTATGATGTACAATGGATTTGATGAAATGGGATTGGAATATATTCGCAGCCAGAGTAGCTTCGTAATGGTGAATGTAAAGCATGATTCCGAGACTGTATCGGATGAAATGTGGCGTCGGCGTGTGAGAATCAGCGACCGAGGCAGTGATCATATGAAGGGCTGGATTCGGGTGTCTGCCGGTACGAAAGAAGAAACACAGGTATTTCTTAAGACGTTACGGACCGTACTGACCAAATTGCTTTGATTTGGCAACCGTGCGGGGTGGCCAGTTCGAGGCCACTCCGCATGCTGCTAAAGGCTGTCCAGCACCAAGTACTGTCCTCCCGATTTGCAGCGACCGTAGAACAAACCTCCCTCTCAATCGCTTCATCTTAAGGCCCTGCTGAATTCCTCTCAGAGCATGACGCCATATATCGCCACGAGTGAATATAGACACGCAAGTATCTCCGTTCTGCAGACCACGTGCATACAAAACCGATGACCGATGGCGCAATTTTACCTTCGGCTGACAATCTGGCTGGCAATTCGCAGCTCCAGATATTACACTTGCAGTGGTCAGCTGCAGGTCGCGGGCTATTCGCACCTGAAAGTGATCACGATCATTTGTTGATCCGGCGCTGGCTATGATTTTATAACGCATCCGTGGATATTAGACAGGTATCTATGGCCCGAAGCAATAGAGGACCTGCCCGTCACACAGAGGTACTTTCATGCCCTTTCATTTTCATCCATCCATGGTAGAGAAGTATCTGGACCAGGGATTCCTGATTTTTGAGCGGATTATTCCTCCTGCTTTGCTGGGTGACCTGCGGCGCGAAGCAGACAAGGCCCGGGACCTTGCCCACGAACTCAATGGTCCACAGACACAGAGAATTCAGCCTCTGGAAAAATATGGCGATCGGATCGATCTGCAGCCTTTTCAGGACTACGCTGAACTCAGCGAATTGAAGGACGCGGTAACAGGTTTGCTTGGTCCAGGCCATACACACGCCCATCTCGATATCATGGGATTGCTGGTCGAGCCGGTCGAACGGCCGTGGCATTGCGGATGGCATCGTGATGGCGTGGTCGAAGTACCTCCCGAAGCACGGGACGATAGCGTGAAGTCCTTCATGGCAGATATCTGGCATGACCTTAGGTTCTACAACCAGGTCAATTGTGCCATCTACGCTGATTCCTGCACTTGGTTCGTCCCGGGAAGCCATCTACGGCAGGAAGACTTGCCGGGCGAGGCACAGTCAACTGGTGACGCAGCACTGCGCCATCCTTCGGATGAGATTTCGGACGAGGAAACGGAACAGCGACTTTTCGAGCATTGTAGAAGCATGCCGGGAGCCATTCCTGTACATTTGGGACCAGGCGATTTCATGATCTACCGAAATCTGGGATGGCATACCGGACTCTACTTGCCCTATCAACCGCGTGCCACGATACACGACATCGTCAGCCATCCCGATATTGAGGGATTTCGCACATCTTGGCGTGATGTAAAGGCCAATGCGATTCGGAGCCACAAGGAGTAAGAGCAGTCAGGCAACTATCGTACATACGCCTCTTGAGTTGGTGGCATGCAAGGCGAGAATCCATTTGAATCGCAGCATTCGTTTTATTAGATGGTATGGTAGGAAATCCGGCTTGAAGTGTCATAGATGTTCCTGCAATCGTTCAGAGTTAATTCACAGGAGATGAGAGATGGGCGAGAAGACAGTGTTTCAGGATGATTTCAGTGGCGACTTTGACAAAGGTTGGAGTTGGCTGCGTGAGGTGCCCAATGATTGGCGTAAGGCTGCCCAGGGCCTGGAAGTATGTGTACGTCCCGGTCTTGCTGATACCGTAAAGAATGCGCTGGTCCGGGAGGCCCCGGATCGCAGGCATGGCAGATTTGTCGTCGAGGTCACCGTCTACAGCCATACGGTACCGACTCAGCAGTATGAACAGGCTGGGATCACGTGGTACAGTGGCGGAAAACCGGTATTCAAAGAGGTAAAAGAACTCATCGATGGGGATATTTACATCATCCCGGGCCAACCGCCGATGGCATCTCAGAGTGTGCGACTTCGTCTGATCGTTTCGGCAGACTCATGGGAAGCACAGTACCGCCCCGAGGGGGAATCTGCATTTCTGACAGCCGCTACGGGAGAGCTTCCGCCACCCGATACCGATCAGGTCAGTATACAGTGCTACAACGGTCCAGAAGAGGGAGACCACTGGATTCGGTTTGAGGACTTCGTGATTAGAGCTATTGACGATTAACATCTGGGATGATCGATCACGAGAGTCGATTGGTCAGCCAAAGGGGTGAACGTGACGGAACCATTTGATATAATTATGGAGTTGGACGTTAGGGTGCCCATGCGGGACGGTGTCACTCTGTCGTCCGATATATATCGGCCGGACGCACCGGGCGCCTTTCCTACCGTGTTGATGCGTACTCCATACAGTAACAACATTGCTGGCATGATAGAGAAGGCGCGACGCCTCGCTAATCACGGCTATGTGTGCGTGGCTCAGGACGTTCGCGGACGCTGGGATTCGGACGGTACCTACTATCCATTCCGGGAAGGGCCCGACGGTTACGATACACAGGAATGGATTGGTTTGCAGTCCTGGAGCGACGGCACTATAGGAATGTCAGGGGCTTCCTATCTCGGCACCGTACAATGGCAGAGCGCACCTTTCAGAAGCGAACATCTGAAGTGTATAGCACCCAGAGTTATTTGTTGCGACTACTACGATGGTCTCATTTATCCCGGCGGGGCACTTCAGCTCAATGTGGCAATGACCTGGGGCATGCGTACAAATGCACGAACGGGTCAGGATATCGACTATCATAACTGGAATGAGGCATTCAGAAGTCTGCCGCTCGGACAAATGGATGAATTGGCTGGCCGCGACCTGCCGTTCTGGAAAGATTGGATGGAACACGATACCTATGACGCATACTGGCAGGCTATGGACGATGAGCAACGATGGGACGAGATTTCAGTGCCGGCACTGAATATGGGGGGATGGTATGATCTCTATGCCCCGCAGACGTTCACCAATTTCAATGGACTACGTTTGAATGGGCGAACACCTGAGGCCCGGCAAAGCAAGCTCATTGTGGGTCCTTGGCCTCACAGTTTGAGCGCCTCTACACGCACGGGTGATGTCGATTTCGGCGACGGTTCTCTCGTGGATCTTGAGGCGTTGGAGATGCGGTGGTTCGACTATTGGCAGAGGGGCATAGAGAACGGCATCGCCGACGAACCGCCCATTCGACTCTTCATCATGGGCGCCAACGTCTGGCACGACGAGTACGAGTGGCCGTTAGCGCGAACGGATTGGCAGGAATGGTATTTGCACTCGAACGGTAGCGCGAATACGCTGCTCGGTGACGGTGTACTTTCAACAGACGTACCTCTATCCGAACCGAATGACCAGTTTATCTTCGATCCGGCCTACCCGGTTCAAACGCTTGGCGGCAACAACTGCTGTTCACCGGATCTGGTGCCTTGGGGCCCCCACGATCAGCGTCCTGCCGAAATGCGAAGTGATGTGCTCTGCTATAGCAGCATGCCCTTGGAGGAAGACCTCGAGGTGACAGGCCCCATCAGAATGATTCTTCATGCCGCCACCGATGGTCCCGATACGGATTGGACAGTCAAGCTCGTGGATGTATCGCCCTCAGGATATGCCATGAATTTGTGTGATGGCATTATTCGTGGTCGCTTACGTGAGGACCGATGTAATCCTGTCCTGCTGGAGCCCGATCAGGTTTACAGATACGAGATCGAAGTAGGTGTGACGGGGAATGTGTTTCGGAGTGGACATCGGATTCGTGTTGAGATCTCTTCGTCCAATTTTCCTCGTTTTGACCGCAATCACAATACGGGGAAACCCGCACGGGAAGATACCGAGCTGCGCCAAGCCCGGCAGACTATTTGCCACAGTGACATCTACCCATCGCACCTGGTACTGCCAGTAATACCAGTGGCCGACTACCGCGGAGCTCAAAGTGAACATTAATAAAGCCGTGATCACAGCAGCGGGCAGCAATCAGCGAAATCTGCCTCTTCAAACATTGATAGACCGTGATGGAACAGAAAAACCAGTGCTGGCGATAATCGTTGAGGAGACGTTACGTGCGGGTGTGGAAGAGATCTGCGTGGTCGTCCAACCGGGCGATGAGAAGCCCTACAGTGAGGTCGCCGGTGAACACGCCGCACGGCTTCAGTTCGTTCACCAGTCCGAGCCGTTGGGCTACGGACATGCCATATACAGCGCACGCGATTTTGTCTCAGGCGATCCGTTTTTGCATCTGGTAGGCGACCATCTATTTATAAGTAGGCATGAGAAGGGGTGCGCACAGCAGGTTGTGGAGGTTGCTGAGGCAGAAAATTGTGCCGTTTCCGCAGTACAGGCAACCCGGGAAAGCCTCCTGCCCTATTTCGGAACAGTCGGCGGCCAGCGGATTCAAGGAAGGCCGGATCTCTATCGTATAGAGACCGTTATAGAGAAACCTTCCCCTACGGTCGCGGAACAGCAACTGATCGTTCCAGGACTAAGGGCTGGATACTATCTCTGTTTATATGGAATCCATGTATTAACTCCCGGGATATTTGACATTCTGGAAAGTCTGTTGGCGACGAGCAATCAACCCATTGGCGTCACCTTATCCGATGCAAGTTCCGAGCTTGCAAAGCACGAGCAATATCTGGCGTTGGAGAAGGATGACTGGCGCTATGACATCGGCGTAAAATATGGCCTGATGAATGCGCAGCTGGCACTCAGTCTCAGCGGCAGCGACCGTGATGAGGTACTGTCTAATCTACTTGAATTGCTGGCACAGCGTGAGCTTGGCGCCGCCAGGAAACTGGATACAAATTGAGCGCACTGATTCGGATTATCACGGCGACCGATCCCCATATACGTGACCAGTCGCTCGACGCATTCTGTCGCGGTGCCTCATCGCAAGAATTACTCGACGAATGTGAGTCGCTCGAACGATTCAGGACCGACAGTGGGAATCTCTATGAACGCGTCCGCGCGCTCTTCTTCCTCTACGCGATTCACCGATATCACCTCCCAACCAAACCCGGCATGGCTGCAAGGGCGCTGATTCCCTATGAAGGGTACACCAATCTGCTCAACCGCCGATTCGAGGAGGCGATTGAGATTTTCCAGAAGACGCAACGCGAACAGGGAGCCAATGACGGCATCTCAAGCGCCCTTGCGGAGTCATACCACCGGCTTGGCTTTCAGATTCTGGCCGATCAGGTCCGAAAGAGTGTGCGGTCCGTACGAGGCAACCAATGGATGTTCCGTACCGGCCATACGGCCGATCAACCGCTCCGAATCAGACCCGATCTTTTTAAGTTACAGCCAGGTAGGCTGCTCTTCCCCATTCTCCGTGAAGCGACGCCCGTTCGAATGGATCTTACCCACAGTGGTTGGAGTGACATCTTCTTCCTTGGCATGGATTTCCCGGAAGCGGCCCGCGTCATTAACATCTCCGTGGATCTGAGCGTGCGAGATCCGGATGGCACCGCAGCACCAAATCTGCCCCGGCCGCCCGTAGAGGCCTACTTTCGCATTATCGATAAGCCGGTGCTGCGTCTTGTGAGCGTCGACCTGGCCACAAGTGCCGAGATCACGACCCTGGCGGAGATATTCGATTTCGCCAAAGACTATCTGGGGTTGCTCAAAGCGGCAATTATCAGCTCCGGAATCGTACCGCCTGGGATGGAGGGGGCCGAGCAACCGTTGTCGGACCTGCTGGGTCGGCTTGGGCGCCCGGGGCACGGAATTGAATTGGTCAGCCGGGTCAACGGTATCCCTAAGGGATCGCGACTGGCCGTCTCCACCAATCTCCTTGCCTCACTTATTTCTGTATGCATGCGTGCCACTGGCCAGACGCACGCTCTTACGGGAGAACTGAGGGAAGATGAGAGACGTCAGGTGGCTGCACGGGCCATACTGGGGGAGTGGCTGGCTGGTTCGGGCGGTGGCTGGCAGGATTCGGGCGGTGTATGGCCGGGCATCAAGCTGATTCAGGGAGTGGTTGCCAGCGAGAGCGATCCCGAATTTGGAATTAGCAGAGGCCGGTTGCTACCCGAACACAAGATATTGACCGATATGGCCGAACTGACGCGCCAGCGGCTGCAGGATAGTCTGGTACTTGTGCACGGCGGTATGGCTCAGGACGTGGGCCCTGTGTTGGAAATGGTGACCGAGAAGTACCTACTTCGCTCCGAAGCGGAGTGGCGCGGTCGCAGACAAGCTATGGAGTTGTTGAATGACGTTCTCAAGCGGCTGAAGTCAGGCGATATTAAAGGTATCGGAAGCGCGACGCAGAGGAATTTTGAGGGTCCCATACAGACCATAATTCCATGGGCATCCAACCTATATACAGAAACGCTTATCCAGCGGGTTCAGAGTGAGTTTGGCGAGCAATTCTGGGGATTCTGGATGCTGGGAGGTATGTCCGGCGGCGGAATGGGTTTCATCTTCGATCCGGCACGGAAGTCAGAGGCCCAGGGGCGCCTCCAAGAGATCATGAGCCAGACAAAGCGTGCTTTTGAGTCAGCGGTTCCATTTGCCATGGAGCCCGTGGTGTATGACTTTTCAGTGAATGAACGAGGTTCCTGCGCTTCCATGGTTACGGGGCCCGATGCCCTCATGCCCGCGGGATACTATCCTATCGTTGTACCGGATTTGCTTCGCCTTGAGCCGCGCAATCTATCAGCTACCCGAAGAGCGGAACTCGATCGCTTCAGCGAAGCGACACGAACCGAGCCTGAAATGAGTGGCATGGTACAGACGCTCTTCGACCATTTGCTGCCCCATGGTGAGGAAGGAGAAGGCGGTGCAGAAAGCATCGATGATCTGCTGGCGCGACTGGGATTTGATCGCGTAGAGCACGAGCAGGTACGTTCCGATTTAAAAAATGGACGTATCGGCTTAGCTCAGAACAGATTGCCCGTGAACAGTCAAATCGTAGACGTAGAACCTAATGATGTGTATGACGCCACAGGTGAACTGCCGCAGCGGTGTTATGACGATGGGATGCGCGCATTGGCTGCTGGAGAACTGGCTGTTGTTTCCATGGCCGGCGGCGCTGGTAGCAGGTGGACCCAGGGGGCAGGTGTTGTAAAGGCGCTGAATCCATTCTGCAATCTAAGTGGAAAGCACCGGTCATTTATCGAAGCCCATCTGGCCAAGAGTCGGCATACCAGCCGAATCTCCGGCACATTCCTGCCCCATGTCATCACCACCAGTTACATGACCCATGAGCCGATCGAGAACTACCTGAAGTCGGAGGGTAATTACGGGTATGAAGGTCCACTGATTCTCTCACCGGGTAGGGCGGTTGGGCTTCGACTCATACCTACGGCGAGGGACCTGCGTTTCGCATGGGAGGAACTGCCTCAGCGAATACTCGATGATCAGGCGCAGAAGGTCCAGGATAGTCTGAGAGCGGCGTTGATCAGTTGGGCGGAAACGGCTGGTGAGGCCACTGACTACGTAGATAATCTCCCGCGGCAGTGTCTCCATCCCGTGGGGCACTGGTATGAGATTCCGAACCTTCTACGTAATGGTGTTCTGGCCAGACTTCTGGACGACCGTCCGAGCCTGAAGTATCTGATGGTACATAACATTGATACGCTGGGCGCCAACGTGGACCCTGCACTACTTGGCTGGCACATCAACAGCGAAGCGGCTCTGACTACGGAGGTCATCACTCGCCGAATCGATGACCGGGGAGGTGGCCTCGCCAGAGTCGATGGGAATCTGCGCCTTATAGAGGGTCTTGCACTTCCCAGGGAGGAAGTGGAATTTGATCTTTCCTACTACAATACGAGCACTACTTGGATAGATATTGATCGTATGCTCGCCGTGTTCGGACTCGGAAGATCCGATTTGGGAGACGAGATCAAACTGGCGGAATCCGTCCGAGCCGTGGCCGCCAGGATGCCCACATATATCACGCTGAAGGATGTTAAGAAGCGATGGGGCAAAGGTCAGGAGGATATATATCCGGTCATACAGTTTGAGAAACTATGGGGCGACATGACGGCCCTTCCGGAACTGTCATGTCGGTACATAGCGGTGCCAAGGATGCGAGGTCAGCAGCTTAAGGATTCAGCCCAACTGGACGGCTGGCTCCGAGACCTGTCCGCTGCTTATCTCGAGTCATTGTGCGACTGGGCGTGATTCCTGAAGTACCTGCTCGAGCGCACCTATAAATGCTTCGTTTTCAGCCGGAGTACCTACTGTCACCCGCAGGTGTTCTTTAACACCCCACCAGTTTGCATCGGCAATTTCGACATTCTTTTCTGCCAGTGCGGCAAAAGTGGTCGCGACTTCTCGCTTCATGTTGAATAGCATGAAGGAACCGTCGCTGGGCACATATTCAATTCCCAGGCGGTCGAAGGACTTTCCTAGATAGTCTTTTCCTGCTTTGGCAACCTGACGACACCGCGCAATATGGTCGTGATCCTCAAGCGCAGCTGCAGCCGCGAAACATCCGAGCACTGACGGCTCGGGAACTGGGTAGAGGTCCATTCTGCGGTGAGTGTCGGGATGAGCTACTGAGTACCCCACACGCATACCCGCCAAACCGTGGATCTTTGAAAAGGTCCGAGCCACTATTACATTATCATGTTCAGTTGCCAGATGAACGGCATCCCGATATCCTGGTTCTCGAACGAAGTGGATATAGGCCTCATCGATGAATACCGTAACGTGTTTGGGCACAGACTGAACGAAGTCGGCCAGTTCATCGTGGCCCAGTAGTGTGCCACTGGGGTTGTTGGGATTCGTGATCACCACCATGGTGGTATTCTGATTGATGCGCTTGTACATAGCATTCAGGTCGTGCAGGTAGGCATCATCCAGCGGAACCAGGTGTAATTTCACATTAGCATTTTGGCGTCTCTTGAATTTCATCCATACTTCGGCTATATCTGAGTAGGCAGGACGCGCTTGCACCAACTCCGCTCCATCTTTGATGGCGGTTATGGCTGCAAACTCCAAGATCGGTCCGGAACCCGCGCTGATCATGACTCGTCTTTCTTTCCAGGCCTCCTGCCAGTTCTCCATGGTTACCGTAGTTTCAGGCAAATTGTGGTGCTTTTCTATGGCGTTCCTGAGTAAGTCCTCAGGCACAGGAGTCATGCTCCAACCGTACCGGTTTACGTGGAACATATTTTGTGCCACTGCTTCTACGGCTTTTGCGGAAGGGCCGAGAGGATTCTCGTTTGACGAGAGATTAACGAGTCCCTTTCGGATTCCGATGCCTTGTATATCTGCCGGGGTGGTTCCAGCCAACATGGCGTAGGCGATGGAAGATGGGTCGGCCGTCAGAGCACCAACGCTTCCTATCAGTGCTCCTTTCATGAAACCTCGTCTGGAAAACGTGCTGTCGGTGCTATTGGTGGGGCCCATACTGTTTCTCCGAGTTATAGATTCTTATGGTCAACATCTCGTACGGCTGCTATATAATCGCAAATACCGAGACTGTCAATTACCCGTAGACGCCGTCCACTCAAGTCTGGTCTTGTTTTCAAGTGCTCGAATTGATTTCCATATGCGACACGTGCTTGCCGGTGCCCCTATTCACACCGTTATCCTCAGGAGTCCAGAAGTATGACACGTCCCAATGTAATCTTCATACTGGTCGACCAAATGCGTGGCGACTGTTTGAGCTGCGATGGCCATCCCGTAGTGGAGACGCCTAATCTTGACCACCTCGCGGCCTCTGGCTCGCGTTTCCAGCATGCTTATACAGCGGTCCCATCGTGTATTCCTGCACGCTCAACAATTATGACCGGCATGGATCAGTGGCACACGGGAGTTCTGGGTATGGGTAAAGGGCAAGGGCCCATTCCAAACGATTTTCCGCATACGCTTGCGGGTACGCTGTCATCTGCTGGGTATCGAACTCACCTGGTAGGAAAAGGGCATTTCACGCCACAACGAACCAGTATGGGCTTCCAGTCAGCAGAATTAGACGAATCGGGCCGTATGATCGATGACCATCACAAAGACGAGTACAGGACCTGGTTTGATGCCGAAAAGGACCGCGACATCACACCGGATGACCATGGTGTATTTTGGAATTCCTGGATTGGACGGCCTTGGCATACGGAGGAATACCTTCATCCCTCCGCCTGGACAATGAGTCGAGGCCTCCACTTTATCGAACAGCATGACAAAGAGACGCCATTCTTTCTGCATTTGAGCTTTGCGCGGCCCCACTCGCCCTATGTGCCACCCCAATCCTATTTTGACATGTACAACAATCAGGATACACCGCAGCCGTACATCGGGGATTGGGCCGCCATGCACGATAATGCAGACGATGCATCAGACGTAAATGCCTGGCGTGGAAAGCTATCTGATTCGAGAATACATAGAGGGCGAGCAGGCTATTATGGTGAGATCTCATTCATCGATATGCAGGTTGGGAGGCTAAAAAACTGGCTGGAAAGGCATCAACCGGAGACGCTGCGAAATACCTGGATCATCTTCACGTCTGACCATGGAGACATGGTAGGGGATCACAATTTGTGGCGAAAAACGTACGCCTACGAAGGCAGCGCCAGAATCCCAATGATTGTCTGTCCCCCGGACACACAGCAGACAGATGTGTCTGAACATATTGTAGACGGAGTTACAGAGTTGCGCGATATAATGCCGACCATTCTCGATGCGGCAGGAATCGATATTCCCCCAACGGTCACAGGCCGCAGTCTGCTGTCCTTGATGAAGGGCTCTACGCAAGATTGGCGACGATACATCCATGGTGAACACTGTTGGTGTTATTCCAGTG
>JABIQT010000821.1 GCA_018667995.1 Candidatus Latescibacterota bacterium | reverse complement strand
GGGCCGCACAGCAACGGGTTGGACTGGGAGGACATCTATTCTGGTTGGCCAGAAGATCATCCTCTGAAATACTATTGGCGCAAATGGGATCTTACTGTCGGCACCTATGACGGATCCTACAATAAAATACGCGACGATATGGCACTTGACCTCGCCGAGAACGGAGATACGAATTCACGTGGTGTCCTGGAGCGGATCATAAATCGTGGGACCGATTCCGCCCGGATCGCCCGTGCCCGGGAGCTTCTGAACAGAATGAGCTCTTGACATTCTGCACGAGATGTGATGGAGATTTAGTTAAGACAGAACCCCTCGGTTGGACGAACCTCCCTATCGTTCACCGGTGCCAAGCGTCTCCAGGTCAGACTGGATAAAGCGTTCGTGCCAAAGCTGGAAACTCAGCAATCCCCACAGTCGCAGGCCGTTGTCCCTTCTGCCCCCGAGATGGTCATCAATAATCCTTCCAACCACGCCTGGATTGAAAAGTCCCGTCTGGCGTATCCTACTCTCGTGCAGCGTATCGCAGAGCAACTCCCGCATGGGGCCCTGGAACCAGAGAGATATTGGGGCATTGAATCCTCGTTTTCGGCGGGATAGCGTCTGGTCTGGTATTCGCCCTTCCATAGCTTGCCTCAGGATGTATTTGCCCTCATGCCAACGAACCTTGAAATCGAATGGCAGCCCATTGGCAAAATCTACGACACGCTCATCCAGAAATGGAGATCGGGCCTCTAACGAGCGCCCCATGGTGGTACGATCTGCCTTGGTCAGGATGTCTCCCGGAAGGAATGTCTTCTGGTCTACGTACATTTGCCGATCTGCGCCGCCTGTGTATGGTGCACTATGGTAGGCCTCCACGAATTGCTCCTGGGCCGAAGGGCCATTTCTGGCGTTAGCTACGTCCCCGCAGATGAGTAGGTTCTTGTCTTCATCTGTGGAAATAAGTCGCCACCAGTAGTGCCATTCGGCCTGGTCATGGCTTGCCCCTGCCACGAACTGTCGCGCCATCAAATCGATACTCACTTTGCTGAACGACACCGGCATCTTGTTGACCCAGTCAGCCAATGTCTTCCGCATCCCGGATGGCAGCAGGCGATAGCTTGCGGCAATTCTGTCCGCTTGAAGTGTCGGATACCCGCCAAATAGCTCATCGGCTCCGTCGCCGTTCAGGGCGACCGTTATCTCCGATCGGGCAAAACCGGCAAGGAGATAGGCCGGAATTGCGGATGCATCGCCAAAGGGTTCGTCCAGCGACCAAACCAATCCCGGTAAGATGTCTCCAATGTCTGGGTTTACTACGAGTTCGTGGTGTTCTGTGTTGTAGCGGTTGGCAATCAGACGGGCATATCTTGATTCGTCGTAGGAGGCCTCCTCGAACCCGATGCTGAATGTTTTTATGCGTTGCGATGAGCGTTGGGCCATCATCGCCACGACCGAGCTAGAATCCATACCCCCGCTAAGTAGCACGCCGAGAGGTACTTCGCTCATTAATCTTTGGTCAACCGCGTCGCCCAATAGTCGGTACAGCTCTTCGGCGGATTCTTCTTGGGAGTGTACTGGGACGGCTGGAGAATCGAAGTCCCAATAGGACCTCACTGCTCTTGTACCGTTTTCTAATGTCAGAATTTGCCCAGGGGGAAGCTGTTTGATTCCGGATACAATAGTTCGTGGTGCTACGACATAATTGAGCGACAAGAAATCACTTAATCCGTCAGGGTCAACACACCGATCGACCAGTCCGCTTGCCAGCACTGATTTCATCTCTGAACCAAAGACCAATCCGTACCTTGTTTCAGCAAAGAACAGAGGTTTTTGGCCCATTCGATCGCGGCCAAGCAGGAGCTTCCGATTGATCACGTCCCAGATAGCGAATGCGAACATGCCCGATAGCCTGGTTACCATTGCATCGCCATACTCTTCATAGAGATGGACAAGGACCTCAGTGTCGGCGCGTGTACGGAACACGTGACCGCTATCCTCAAGTTCCTTCCTGAGTATCAAGTGGTTATAGATCTCTCCGTTATAGGCTACGCATACCGAGCCGTCTTCATTGTACAGCGGCTGTCCCCCACCCTCAATATCGATGATGCTCAGACGTCGATGGCCAATGCCCACGCCAGTCTCAACGTGATAGCCTTCCGCGTCTGGTCCGCGATGGCGTATGGATCCGGTCATGCGTCGCAGGATTTCCATATCAGGCATTCGGGCATCTTTAAGAATGAATCCACATAATCCGCACATAGAAATCCTGCCTGATTTATGACCGAAAAGTTCTGAAAAAGGCTTTGATGCCGGTAATTCATCGCCACTTGATTACGAATCATGTCCACAATACAGGCCAGATGTCATTACGACAAGTGTGACGTGGCGTGCCCGAAATACGCAATCTGGGCATTCCACGTTGAAGGCGCTCTGCAGTGAAGTACGACAGAGGCTCCCGTATCGTGGTTGGTACGGCCGAATTTTGCGTGCGCGTGAACTCCTATATATAACGCACTATTCGTTTTCGTTGACATCCGGATTACTGAATAATATCTTTGGAAGATTCCTCATGAAAGTGTATCTGGATGATTTTCCCGGAACTAAAAAGTATGGATTCGCCCGAAAACGATGCGGTATTCCAAATGATTGCGGAACGAATACCCGATTCAGTTTTTTTACTGGATTTGGACGACGAAGATACGCCAGGACGCATACTCTATGCTAACTCGCGAGCGTGCCAGGAGCATGGATATACCCTTGAAGAGATTAAGGCATGCAGCATTCGAGATCTCGACGATCCTCAAACGGCGTCACAGGCACCCGAAAGGCTGAAAAGCCTCCTTTCAGGTGAGACGTTTGTCTTTGAGGGTGGACATCTGCGCAAGGATGGTACGCGATTTCCGGTGGAAGTTACCGCTAAACTCCTCGACTCCAACAGGCATCGAATAGTCTTGGCGATCGATCGTGACATTACAAGGCAGCGTAGAGCTGAAGATTCTGCACGTGTGTCCCGCCACGAGTTTGAATCTCTTGTAAACGCGGTCGACGGCATCGTCTGGGAAGCCGATCCTGAGACCATGCAATTTCGGTTTGTCAGCCAACAGGCAGAACGGATTTTGGGATACCCCGTCGACCAGTGGTTGAGCTTGCCGACATTCTGGGCGGATCATTTGCATCCAGATGATCAAGGGGCGGCAATAGCCGCGTCTGACAGCGCCATGGCAAGAAAGAGCTCCCATCAGTTGGACTATCGTATGCTGGCGGCCGACGGCAGGTCTGTCTGGATTCAGGACCGTGTCACCGTTGAAGTCCGGGATGGTCAGACGGTTCGTCTCAATGGAATCATGGTGGACATGACCCAGAGTAAGCAGGGGGAAGAGACGCGGATAAAGCTTAGCAAACTGGAGTCGCTCGGACTACTGGCCGGCGGTATCGCTCATGACTTCAACAACCTTCTGACTGGTATTCTGGGAAACATATCCATCGCCCAATCTTCGGCTGGCGAGAATTCTCCCGGGATGACCGAATTGGATGCCGCCGAGCATGCGGCGCTCCGGGCTAAAGATCTTACGTATCAACTTTTGACCTTCGCGAAAGGTGGGGATCCTGTAAAGGAAATGACGGATCTCGGCGATATCATTGCAGAGGCAGCGGCCTTTTCCTTTCACGGCTCCAATACCAGGTGTGTACTTGAGGTAGCCGATGATCTTTGGCCCGTGAATGTGGATGCGGGACAGATTCGACAGGCGATACAGAACCTCGCCATCAATGCGCGTCAGGCCATGCCCGATGGCGGTGTGTTTCGTGTAAAGGCATCAAATATCAATCTGGAGGCGCACGCGGCCATTTCCGAGCTATCGCTTCCTGAAGGTGCTTACGTCAAGATGACCTTCTCAGATTTAGGCTCAGGAATACCGCAGGACCAGCAGAGCAATATCTTCGATCCTTATTATACTACGAAGAAGGACGGCAGCGGCCTTGGGCTCGCGACCACACATTCCATCGTCCGGCAGCATGACGGGGCCATTTTAGTCCAATCGGCACTCAACGAAGGTACGACTTTTGACGTGTATCTACCCGCGTTCAGAGCGATCTCATCTCCAGATAAACCCGAAGATTTGGAGCCAATAGAATCTGTCGAAGGCGAGGATCGCGGCAGGATACTGGTGCTTGACGACGAAGAGATGGTTCGATCGCTAATCAATATTGCGCTTTCAAAATATGGGTACGAGGTGGATCTGCAGTCCGACGGGCGCTCTGCCATACAGGCGTATCGACAAGCTGTACAAGCAGGTTGTCCATATGACTTGGTCATCCTGGACCTGACTGTTCCGGGAGGTATGGGCGGTAAGGAAGTTATGGCTGAACTGCTCCAGATAGACTCTGATGTAAACGCTATTGTATCCAGCGGCTACCATAACGATCCAGTAATGGCAAATTATCGTGACTTCGGTTTCTCCGGCATCGTTGCCAAACCATATAAAGTTAGAGAGCTTGTTCGGACTGTCCAGCAGACCATACGACAGTCGGTTCAGTAGCACTCTGGTCAATAAAGGATTATCGGGTATATGAACGAAAAACCCACACTTTTCAGCAAGATCACGTCATTGTTTGCCCAATACCATTTCAGCGGCGCCTTTCTTCTAATTGGTGTGGTGGTTGTGGGCATGGCTGCCTTCCTGGTTCTTGATATCAGAACCGCTATGAGCGAAGCGGAATTGATCTACGCCAGATCCGTACGTGGACTGGACCTTATTGGCGAGCTCCAGTTCCAGACGCAGGAAGCCAGACGTAGTATGACGTATGCTTTGACCACAGAAGATAATGATTTTCAGCTTAGCTACGTGGAACAGTCCCGAGATGCTGACGCGCAGGTTGCCCGAATCATGGAGGAACATCGGGTACTCGTTAGCACGCCCCGGGAGATCCAGGCGAGTCAGACGTTTGAACGGGACTGGGCGAATTACCTCTCTATACGCGATGAAGTCATCAATCACGTGTTGGCCGGTAATACGGACCAGGGCGTCCAACTTGATCTGGCCGTAGGTATGGGCAATTTTAACGCGGTGAGTGATGATCTTCACCTCATTAAGACCCTCTATGACGATCAGGCCAAATCACGTCTTTCGGATCTGGCTTACACGTTTAATATGTCGCTGCTCAAGGTGGGTATTATTCTGATACTGACCTTGATTCTGGCTGCAAGCGCCGTTAAGGTTTTCGAGAGAGGCAAACGACTGCAGATAATTCAGCAGTCTGAGGCTAGATTGAACGCAGTCATTGAATCCATAAATGACGCCATGTTTGTGGTTGGACATGACGGTCGGGTGGAACTTGTCAATCATACGGCTGAGGAAAAATGGGATCAGAATCAAAGTGAGATGCTGGGTCGATATCTCAGCGATATTCTCCCTGATTTGAAGCAGACGGCGTTGCCGGCCACCATCACCGAATCCGTAAGGACCGGTAATGCGGCAACCGTGCAGGCGATCCGGCTCAGCGGCGAGCAGTCTGATGAGGTCTATGAAGCCCGCGTGTTCCCTTTTGAGGACGGCACCACGGTGTTTTTCAATGACGTCACGGAGCGTCAACAGGCAGAAGACGAACGTCTCCGGTTGAGCAAACTCGAATCTATCGGTCTGCTGGCTGGAGGTATCGCGCACGATTTCAATAATATCATGACAGGGGTACTCGGTTACATATCTTTTGCGAAACTGGATCTGAAGCAAGACGATCCTATCTATGACCGCCTGGCAGAAGCAGAGCAGGCTGCCATCGAAGCCAAGAACCTCACGCAGCAATTGTTGACATTTGCGAAGGGCGGAGCTCCGGTTAAGCAGATGACTTCAATTGCAGATCTCCTGGTCGAGTCCGCTACTTTCGTGTTACGGGGCTCGAACGTCCGATGTGAATGGGAGATCCCCGATGATCTATGGCCAGTGGACGTAGACACCGGGCAGATAAACCAGGTGATTCACAACTTGGTCATTAATGCGATTCAAGCCTCCCCGGACGGAGGCATATTGACGATTCGAGGCGACAATATGATACTGGGTTCGTCCACGGAGATTCGTGGAGGATCGTCTCTGGCGCCGGGGTTCTATGTGAAATTATCGTTCAGTGACCAGGGTCTCGGCATGACGCAGGAACAGCTCGAGAATATATTTGATCCTTACTTCACAACGAAGGCTACTGGAACCGGCCTGGGCCTGACAACTGTCTTTACGATTATATCTCGCCATGATGGAGCTATAACGGTGGATTCGACGCCCGGTGAAGGCACCACCTTTGAAGTTTACCTTCCCGCATCATCCCATCCGCATTCTAAGGAGGAGGGCACTGAAATCCTCGAGGTCCAGCAAACGCTGGAGGAAGGTCACGGCAAAATCCTGATCATGGTCGACGAAGCCGTGATACGGGAATTAGCTGCCAAGAGTCTTTCGCAGTACGGCTATGAGGTCCAGATAGCCGAAGAGGGAGAAGGCGCGATCAAATTGTATAAAGAAGCTATGGATGAAAGTCGGCCTTTCGATATTGTGATTATGGATCTCACCATTCCTGGAGGGATGGGGGGGGAGGAAGCCATTGCCCAGATCAAAGAGATGGATCCAGATGTCAAAGCCATCGTTTCGAGTGGATATCACAATGCCGCCATCATGGCCAACTACAAGGAACATGGATTCTGTGAAGTAGTCGCCAAACCGTACCGGGTTCAGGATCTCTTCGAAGCGATACAGGATATTATGAAGTAGCGTCGCGGAGAATACACGTATGCAACTCTCTGGCTATCATAGCAGATTGCGTGCAATTGTTGAAGTCTAGATGACAAGTAAAAGGGCGGCCCAGAGTGTTTTCGCGGCTTCGCCCTTTCTTTTTGTCTATCAGTCAAGCGGGAAAAGGGCGGCCCTCTATGTTTGTTGATACAATGAAGTCATTCTATGATTCAAACGGTTATCTGGTAGTCGAGGGATTGTTTGGCGAAGAGGAGCTTGGCCCCATTCGGCGGCGCACCGACGAGATCGTCGAATGCCCGGAATCCGCGCCAGAGGGCGTCTCAATCGGTCGTGAAGGTGATACCGTTGGTGATAAGTCAGGGCCTCAGGCTCGCAGCAAGACGATCCGAGGCACCGCTTTCCTCGCCCGGTTCGATCCTGTATTTCAGGACTTCGCACGCCATCCCAAAATGCTTGCTATTGTCCGTGGACTCCTGGGGGCGCATATCAAGCTATTTAGAGATCAGATGTTGCTCAAACCGCCAGGGGGACAGGCAAAGCCTTTGCACCAGGATCAGAGTTACTTTCGTGTGCAACCTCAAGATGGTCTCGTGACGGCATGGTGCGCACTGGACGATGCAACATTGGAAAACGGATGTATGTGTTACGTGCCAGGCTCCCAGAAATATGGTATCTTCGACGTGACCAAAGATCCGGAACGTCCGGTCCATCACATACCCGATACGAGGGACATCGATTTGAATGAGCCGGTTCAATGCCCTGTGCCAGCAGGCTCTGTGATCTTCCATCATGGCTGTACTCTGCACAACAGTAAAACAAACGATACAGAAACGTGGCGTCGTGCCGTAATTCTTCACTATACCACCAAAACTGCAGCATCAGAAACGGAACGCCTGAACAGAGAAGTCTCACTCGAAATTGATTAAGATGGTCGTGTCTACGCTCGCCCATGGTAATTGTGAGTACGGTTTGTGTGCGTTGCCGGAGAACAGTCTCTTAAACTAGATAGGCCTTCCTCCTGCAGTTCAGCACGCAACTGAACGATTCTGTTGATTGACAATTTGTGTTTCACCGCTCACCGGAGTTGAATCATGAGATTTATTTTACGATTCACAGCATGCATCCTGGCATGTGGTTTGTCAGTGGAATTGGTGCACTCGCAGTCTTATCCTATGGCTCGTACGGGTGGGAACTACATGCACAACTACTATCTGCCTCCGCCGTCACCAGATAGCCCGCGTTGGCCTGCCTGGTCCCCGGATGGTGAGTCGCTGGCATTTGCCATGCATGGATCGATCTGGAGGCACAAGCTCGGATCTACCGGGGCTGAAGAGTTGACCCATTCTAAGAATTACGATTCCTCGCCTGCCTGGTCGCCAGACGGTGCCTGGATAGTGTATACGTCCGAGGAGGATGGCCAGACCCTGGACCTGATGATACTGAACGTATCTACGGGTGTATCGACTAACTTCCGCTCAGGAGAACATTTATATCTCGATCCAACTTGGTCGCCGGACGGACAGACACTGGCTTACGTGTCCACGGAGCCCGTGGGGTTCTTTAATATCTACACTCAGAATATCGAGCGTGGCCTGCCATCCGGGGAACCTGTCGCACTCACTCGCGATAATCTCTTTGGACGGAGTCGCTTGTATTTTTCCGACAACGATCTGCATATCCAGCCGACCTGGTCTCCTGGTGGGGATGAGATCATCTTTCTCTCCAATCGTGGTATAGCCTTGGGTTCAGGAGCCATATGGAGAATGCCCGCAAAACGAGACGGAATGGATTCGGCTCAGTTGGTTCACAGCGAACAGACGCTCTACCGGACCCGACCAGATTGGTCCCCCGATGGCTCTCGTCTTGTTTACAGCTCACACGTGGGCGGGCAGTATAGCCAGCTGTACCTATTGCCAGCGGAGGGTGGTCAGCCGTACAAAATAACCTTTGGAGAGTGGGACCATTTTCATCCTTCCTGGTCGCCTGATGGATCGAAGATCGCCTATCTCTCCAACGAAGCAGGTTCTCCCCAGATTCATATTCTTGAGACTGTTGGTGGCCGTGATACAGAAGTGGTCATAGAACAGAAGCAGTGGAAGACGCCAGTCGGCCGGCTGGCAGTCACGGTCATCGACTCCGAAACAGGCCGGCCGACGGAGGCCCGTGTCTACGCCCAGAGTATTGGTGGCAAAGCATACGCTCCAGACGGTGCCTACCATCGGGTCGGTCGGCTCAATGAGCACTTTTTCCATGCTAATGGCTCTTTTTCTATGGATGTTCCTACGGGGAGATTTTCCGTTGAGGCAGTAAAGGGATTTGAATATTTGCCAGCCACACAGACTGTGGAAATTGAAGCCGGAAAGGTGACGGCTCTGGCATTGACTATGAGGCGAATCGTGGACATGCCGGCCGAGGGCTGGTACAGCGGAAGTACCCACGTACATATGAACTATGCCGGCGATCTGCACAATACCTTGGAGAACTTGATGTTCATGTCGGCAGCCGAAGATCAGGCTGTAGTTAATGAATTAGTAGCAAACAAAGATAATCGTATTCTCGACTACCAATACTTCACGGGTAAGGTGGATCCACTCACGAGTGCGGAACGCGTACTCATGGTGGGTGAGGAGTATCG
>JABIQT010000820.1 GCA_018667995.1 Candidatus Latescibacterota bacterium | reverse complement strand
GGGGCGATGCGGACCCGCCACGCCCCGTTGTGGTAGGAGCCCGACTACCGCTCTATGGATCTGGTAACTCAAACGCAAGAGACAGTTGACCGCAACCTTCACGGTTTTGCAGTCGGTCGGAAGTGTCTCTCATCGGCAGCGCAGTCATTGGCTCACCAATCGGCGCCTGCACGCATTTACGGAAGAACACTTTCGTGCTGGGACTATTCTCGCGTCTCTCGTCGCATCTGTTCCAGCTCGGGTATCACCTCTGTATCGTAGCACTCAGGGCAGATACTGTGAGAGAAGGATGCATCGGTCCGTGCGTCTATGTACTGCTCGATCTGGGACCACTGTTCCTTCTCATCCCGGATCTTCTTGCAGTACATACAGATGGGGAGGAGCCCTTCCAGTTGCCGCACCTCCTCCTGCAGGGCGAGAACGCGCTCCGCCACGCGAAGCCGGGACCCCAGCTGGTCTTTGTCGAACGGCTTGGTCATGAAGTCGTCCGCGCCGGCGTCCATCCCTTCGAGGTAACTTTCCTTGCCGCCCAGTACGGTGAGCAGGATGATGTATGTGTAACGAGTCCTGCCTGCACTACGGATTCGCTGGCTCAACTCCAGGCCATTGATATCGGGCATCATCCAATCGGAAATCAAGATGGGTACGTGGCCCTGTTCAAACACACTCCAGGCCTCTCGGCCGTTCTCTGTTTGGATGACGTCCTCATACCCAATTTTCTTGAGGGATGTGGTTAGGACCAGACGCGATACGGCGTCGTCTTCGGCTACGAGGATTTTCATGTGGGGCTACCTTTCACCAGCTCGCCGAGTGCGTGCTGGACACGATTGTATTCCTGCTCGGTCTCGTTGACCATGGCCGTCATGTCCTTCTTGTTCTGCAATGGATGATCGGCTTCCTCAATTTCCTGGCACAACGTAGCCAGTTTTCGCGCGCCGACGTTGGTACTCGATCCCCTGAGAAAGTGCGCGGCCGCTCTCAGGGCGACCATGTCGTCCGAGACAATGGCCTGGCGTGCCACTTTCAGGTGTTCACTGACTCCCTCACGGAATTTCTCCAGAAGGCCCGGCAGAAACGTCCCATCATCATCAAGCTCGCGAAGGGACTCGATTACGGTTTCGTCCAGTTCTGGAGCTGATTCCTCCAGCGCTTCGCCCCGTGTGGCAATGGCACCCGGGGCGATGGCTGGTGTACCCGAATCTGTCGTCTCTGCATTCGTGGCCTCCCGCTCCGAAGCACCTGCCTCTGGTTGCGTGTCTGGAGCCCATCGGTGCAGCATAGTCTCAAAGTCGCTCATGGCGACCGGCTTGCTGATGTAGTCGTCCATTCCTGCGTCCAAACAGCGCTTCCGCTCGCCCTGGAGCGCATTGGCTGTCAATGCGACGATGGGCATTGCCTGGATCGCGTCCTTGCGGTTTCTAATGGCATCGGTAGTCTCGAATCCGTCCATCTCGGGCATTTGACAGTCCAAGAACAGCACGTCGTAGGGAAGGATCTCCAGCAATTCTATGGCTTCACGGCCGTTGGCGGCGACATCCACCCGACAGCCAAACTTCTCCAGCATACGGGCCGCTACCTTTTGATTGACCACGTTGTCTTCAGCAACGAGCACCCGTGCGTTAAAGCGCCGCCGTTCGGGATCTGGCCGATTAGGATTCTGGGCTTGGGCCTCGGCAATGGTGTGACGGGTCACCATGGGACTGCCCGCCTTCTGCCTACGCCGTTCCCAGACTGTGGCTATCGTATCCCGGAGCTGGTACTTCCGCACAGGCTTGATGAGGTAGGCGTCAAATCCGATTTCGGCAAACTGGGATGCTTCTCCCCGGCGACCTATTGACGTAAGCATGATCATCGCCGTTTCGGCGATATGCGGATCTGCCTTGATTGCACGTCCTAAGTCTGCTCCGTCCATTCCGGGCATTTGGAAGTCCAGAATGGCGATTTCGAATGGCCTTCCGTCCATCTGCGCGGTCCGAAGCGTGGACAGTGCAGCGTCACCCGATGCTACCACGCTCGTGTGCACCTTCCATGCGGTGAGATGTTCGTTAAGGACCCGCCGGTTGACTTCATTGTCGTCCACGACCAGCGCCCGAATACCTGCCAGATCGATATCGGGTATCGTGGCTTCTTCGGGTGGATTCAAATCCAGGGGAAGCGGAAGGGTGAAGGAAAAGGTCGATCCCTTGTCTGCCTGACTTGTCACCTGAATTGTACCGTTCATCAACTCCACGAGCTGTCTCGATATGGCCAGTCCCAACCCCGTGCCCCCGAAATACCGCGTGGTGGAAGCGTCTGCCTGCGTGAATTTGTCGAAGATGCGCTCAAGGCGTTCCTGAGGGATGCCCATGCCCGAGTCTTCAATTGATATTCTGAGACGCACGCTCTCTTTAGTCTGCTCTTCAGACTGGATGTTGACCAGAACCTGTCCCTCGCTTGTAAACTTGATGGCATTGCTGACCAGGTTCGTCAGCACCTGGCGGATGCGACCGGGATCGCCGATAAATCGAACGGGCAGGTCCGATCCATAGAGTACAGCCAGTTCGATACCCTTGCTCTCGGCGGAGGCGGCCATGGTCTCCGCCATTTCCTCGACGGTAACCTGTAGGTCGAAGGCCAGCGGCTCGATGGTCAACTTCCCTGCCTCCATCTTCGAGAAGTCGAGGATGTCAT
This sequence comes from Candidatus Latescibacterota bacterium, assembly GCA_018667995.1. Lineage (GTDB taxonomy): Bacteria > JAAXHH01 > JAAXHH01 > JAAXHH01 > JABIQT01 > JABIQT01. Next base: position 2,017 of record JABIQT010000820.1, on the reverse strand, counting down.
TGATAATCGTCAACAGCGTTTCAGCCGACGCCTTAGCCTGATGCACATAATCGCGCTGCTCTGAGGATAGCTGCGTATCCTGCAGGAGCCCCGTCATGCCGATCACACCGTTCATGGGCGTTCTAATTTCGTGGCTCATGTTCGCCAGGAATTCACTCTTGGCGTCGTTGGCGCGCTCCGCCAGTCTGGCCATCTCCTGTGCGCGATCCGTGGCCTGCTGGAGTTGCTGCTGACCCTCATGGAGGCTGATCTCGGCCTGCTTCAGAGAGGTAATGTCCGTGTAGACGGCCGCGGTCCCCACGTGCTCTATCCGACGCTCATTGATCTGAAACCAGCTGCCGTCGGTCCGCTGTTCCACGATCGGACCTTCCGGGTTTCGGCGCTGTTCCAAGCGTTGCGCGACCCAGGCTTCCTCGCGTCCTATCGCCTCTGGGATCAAACCGAGCTCAGCGGCGCTGCGGATGACGCGTTCGAAGGGCATGCCCTGTTTGATGTCGGAGACGCCGGAATAGATCAGCTCCGTGTACATCCTGTTGCAGACGACCAATTCGTCATTCAGAGAATAGAGGCAGAATCCTTCGGAGATACTCTCTATGGCTTCGATCATACGGGAGCGGCTGATACGTTCAGAGTCCGTCATCACCATCATGCGACGATCGACGACGGAGATCATGATCGCCAGAACCAGAATCAAGGCAGCAGACAGGGCAATCACCATTCCCAGGACGACGGGATCCAGCGGCATCCGAGTCGTCGGAGATGCACCCGTGGAGACGAAATGCACGGAAGCCATTCCGGCATAATGTACTCCTGAAAAGGAGCATCCCATCACTACGGCGGCACCCACCTTTGCGCGGTGTTCGCGCCATTTTTCACTCCCGCTGCTCACCAGACGGTGTATGCGAAGCGACAAAGTCGTCAAAGCGACAGCAACGATAACTGATAGGGAAAACCAGGTCGGATCATAGAACATCTCCGCCGACGTCCGCATAGCGGCGAGCCCCGTGAAAAGCATCGTACTGATACCGAGACCCACGAGTACCCCTCCCACGATCAGCTGCCACGAACTGAGGGAGGTCCGTGAGATCATCGACAATGCGATGCCGCTAACGATCATGACGGGAACCGCAGAAAAGTAAGTGGTCGGGAGATCGTACGTCACGTTGAGGGGCAGAATGAGCGCCAGCATACCAATAAAGTGCATGGCCCAGATCCCTATTCCCATGGCCACGGCCCCGGCCACCAGCCATTTCCTTCTCGTAACCACGTGGTCCGATGCGTTTACATGTGCGGCGAAACCCAGTGCGGCATAGGCCGCCAGGGACGCGATAAGAACGGAGAGTATCACCAGGACAGGATCGAAGGATCCCGGAATAGTGGCGCTGGTGTCCCAATCGCTTTCAAAGAATTTCAAAAACTCCATACAGTACCCCTGCTATTTTGCAGGACGGAACCAGGGATCTGGCCATGGGCGGTAGACAGTCTTCGCTCCCCGAACTGGATTATGTATTGTTAGGTATATTTGGAGAATATATGTTTCAACAGAAAAAAGACACTAAGTATTATGACCGCGGGCCTCGATTTTCGGCTGCTTAGGGGTGGTAATAGTTTAGAGTAATTGTAGGTCGCCACTTAATGGTCGGGGAGCGCATCCGGGGAATAGGAACCTATCTGGCATGTCTCCAGAAACTGCGGGCGGGTGTTTCCGAGATAGAGAGAAAACTTATTTGTAGGAATTCTGGGGTAGCAACGTGGCCCAAGGGACGACTCGGGGATGGCCCGATGATTCAAAATCGGGCATTTTAGTCCATTTGGTCGCTTTAAGCTTTTGCGGTCGGCGATACCTCAGATATCTGCGATGCGCTACCTCCGGACAACACGAGACGGCATCGTGTGGGAGAATGGCTACCGTAAGATCCCGATTACCGGTTATTGCCGACGGTCGCAGCTGGCCTCGGGGTAGGGGCCGTCCCTTAACGGGTCTCGCAGGTTCAGGAAAGCAGTTCGATACTGCACT
>JABIQT010000819.1 GCA_018667995.1 Candidatus Latescibacterota bacterium | reverse complement strand
CGGGTTCTAGAACAATGCCTTGCAGGTCGATTTCCTGCTCTATTCTGTGATTCTCACAGCTGATCGATATGACACCACCGTCAGGCATAGCCTGATCGGCGTTGATCACCAGATTCTGCACGACCTGGGTGATCTGACCCGTGTCGATCGGCACGGCCCAGAGATCATCCGGAAGTTCCCATACGCAGCGGACATTCGAACCGCTCAGGGAAAAGGAGACTGCACTCCTCAGTACTTCACCAATCGTGGTCAATTCCTTCACTGGCTGCCCGCCCCGTGAGAACGTCAGAAGTTGTTGGGTCAATGAGCGCGCATAATCTGCCGCTTCCTCGACCTTGTCTAGCTGAGCGTTTACAGGATGATCAGGTTCGATGTCCAACTTCGCGATGCTGAGGTATCCGAGAATACCAGCAAGACTGTTGTTGAAGTCATGGGCTATTCCTCCTGCAAGCAGTCCCATCGATTCCAATTTACTTATTTTGAGACGTTCTTCCTCCGCCCGGAGTCGCTCGGTAGCATCCTGAACCACGATCAGACGCCCGGCCAAACGGGATCGCTGATCATAGAGCGGAAACAACCGAATATCGAATTGTCTCAACTCAGCATCGCCCGTCATTAGTTCACGGGTGTGGGTACGATCTTCTTGGATAGGGGTACTGGCCAGCAAATCCGTCCACTCCGCGAGTGCTACCGTAGCCTCTTCGCCTACTATCTCCTCCGAATTCCTACCAAACATGGCCCGGGCAGCCCGGTTCAGATCGGCAACATGACCGCGAAGATTCAGAACAATGACCCCATCTCGTATATTATCGAGAACCACTTCGCGGGCAATAGGCACCACTTCCAGCAAACGATAGCGTAACACGCCCCAGACCAGCAGGAAGTTCGTGACCGTAAACGCCAGAGGCGTCATGATCATATTCGGGACAGGGCTCAACTTGGCGACCTGGAGGATATTTGCGGCAAATGGAACAAGCCAAGCACCGACCAGTGCGGGGACCTGACCGCGGTACACAAGGTGGCGCGAATGAATCAGTTCCTTGACAAGTAGGGCAGAGGCTCCCATGAGAATGATGTAGGAATATCCCATGTGCGTCCAGTATCCGATCCCGAAATTAGACAGGTGTATAGGAAATGGCCCGCTGGTATCGATCCAACTATCGGTCCGCATCAAGCCATGAGAAGCGTCGCTCCAGAAGAGAATTTCGGCTATAGTGGGCTCGACGAGTAGGCAGAGGAAGACCATCGGCCTTAGCCACCTGGTTCTTCCGGTATACTGAAGGGCGAAGAATACCCAGCCGACGGGGAGTATGCCCTGGGCTATGCTCTGGATATTTGAGAGGATCACGAAGCTGGTCAGCTCTGTCTGAAAGAGACTGAATACGGCGCAGCCGGACCAGAAAGCGATGGCTATTGAGAGGGCCACCATAGGAACTGCGCCGGGCGTTGACCTCTTGTACCAGGCATAGCCGGCTGAGAACAGCGAGACCACGAAGGAGGCAATCAGAATGGAAAAATATGGTAGTATCTGATCAGTCATTACGTTTTTACAATCCTCACTTACTCGCTACCCGAGCACAGCTCCTGTAGAAGGCATCGTTGGATACGGTAAATCCGAACTGTTGCTCGATTTCACGTATGGAGATCTCGGTGACCATGAGATCATCCAAAGTATCGGGAAATTCGACGCCGGCAGTAGCCTCACGCAACATGATGATATTGTAACCGTAGCCAGCCATGGCACGGATGCCGTAGTCCCGTCCGAGCACACACCAATTGGTGGCAAAACCGGCATAAACGAGATGGAGAATGCCGCGATCCGCCAGCGTCCGATGCAACTGATTCCCAGTGGCGATGACCACATCGTCCTCTTGCACCTCTACCGCAGGCGAGACTGCCAGTGAATCCTTCAGTACATCCCACCGCGCACCTATTCCCGGTGCTTGATCCCGGGGATTGGCATAGGCTCGATAGTCTCCATCTCGAGATCGGAAGTCATGGGGCGGCCAATCAGGCCCGTCCTGTGAGGTCGGCTTTGGAGCCGTAATTGCGTTCCTCGCAGTTTGGGGATATTGGTTTGCCACCTCGGGACTCGGCGCATGAATAATCGTGAGACCTGCCTCGCGGGCTGATCGGATGGCAGGTACAACCTTCTCGCGTGTTACCCGGGCAGCCCGTTCCAGCCAACTGTCGATAAAATGGACATTCCAGAGGTCCACCAGCACCATGGCCGTCTGGTTTACAGGAACACTCATTTCGATTTCCCGGCGGATGAAATTCTCCTCCCGACAGGGAACGTCCTCCGGGGTGCTATCCTGGAAATAACGGACCGGAAGCTTCAGTATCG
>JABIQT010000586.1 GCA_018667995.1 Candidatus Latescibacterota bacterium | reverse complement strand
TTTTTGCAGACTTCCGTGCACCGGATAATCTACGAATAGGTATTACGCCGTTATACATGAGCTATCGTGAAATCCATGCTGCGGCCGAAGCACTCCATCAGATTGTGACAGGAGGCCTTCATGAACAGTATTCCCAGAATCCCGATGAGGTCATCATTTGAGAGCGTCCTCGGCGAACTCCGTTGCAAGGATTAATATTCCGGCTTCGCTCCAAATTGGCGGCGGAGCCATCTCTCTGGTAGGTATGGAAGCAGATAGACTTGGCATGAAGCGTGTCTTGATCGTTTCCGATCCATATATGACAAAGTCGGGATTGCCCGAGCTCGTGGGAGGTATCCTGAATGAATCTGGTATATCCAGTACCGTTTTTGGCGAGGTGCAGCCTGACCCTACGATTCAGAATGTAGTCAACGGTCTCGATGCACTGAGAGACTTTGGAAGCGACGGACTGGTGGCAGTAGGAGGCGGAAGCAGTATAGACGCAGCAAAAGCCATTTCCATTCTCGCCATGAATGATGGACCACTATCAGAATACATGGGGTATGATAGGATTCCATTTGCAGGTCTGCCGCTTATCGCAGTACCCACCACAGCGGGTACAGGAAGTGAATGCACTAAGGTTACCGTAATAACTGACAGCAGCACCAACATCAAAATGATGTTGCTCGATCCGCACTTATTACCATCGGCCGCCATAGTAGATTATCAGCTGACTATGACGATGCCGCAGGCACTCACGGCACACGTGGGTGTGGATACGCTAACCCATGGTATGGAAGCCTATGTATCTGCAAAAGCCAATAGTATGACCGATGTCCTTGCCCTTTCGTGCATTGGCCTTGTGGGGAGAAATCTGCTGACCGCATGGGCAGATCCGGAGAATCTATCGGCGCGCGAAGGGATGATGCTTGCGGCCTCGCAAGGAGGAATGGCCTTCTCCAATAGTTCCGTCTGCCTGGTCCATGGTATGAGTCGCCCACTGGGCGCCGCTTTTCATATAGCCCACGGACTCAGCAATGCCATGTTACTCCCATCCGTCACGGAGTTCAGCATTCTGGGGGCACCAGACCGTTACGCGAAGGTGGCTGCTACGCTTGGATGGTCCATACCAACGGACAGCGTTGAGACTTCCTGCGTTAAGTTAGTCGAAGGTTTGTCGAAATTGAACGCGGATCTCAAAGTTCCGAAGTTGTCCGACTGCGATATTTCCCGCTTAGACTTGGAAAACCAACTCGGCAAGATGGCTAAGGACGCGCTTGCCTCGGGAAGCCCACAAAACAATCCGACTGTGCCAGATGAGATGGCCATATCGGATCTCTACAGACGTGCATTCTGAATGGAGACCAAGATACAATGCAGGAAGAAATCAACGTACTGATCGTAGGTGGGAAAGGAAATATCGGATCGGGTCTGCGTACCTACATGCCCAAACTGAACCCGGCCTATCAATTCGTCTCTCTCGACTTGCCGGAAGCTGAAGATCGTGCCCAATCCGCTGGGGTGGCAGGCAAGATGCTCACTATGGATGTTATGGCTGAACAGGACACATTCCGCAGCATGCTGGCCGGAGTGGATCTCGTTGTATATCTTGCAAGATGCTCGGGTTTGGCTGAGATGAACACTATGACGGATATGGTATTTCAGGCCGTTCGGGATGCCTCACCGTCTCCTATGATTGTCGGGGCCAGTTCGGTGCACGCTGTTGATGGCGCTTACAACTTCTACCGACATGATGATTATGCCTTGATTGCCCAAAGGAAATTCGGGGAAATAGCCAATTGGCCCGACCTATTGAATGCTGAAATGGCAGCATGTCCCATCAACGATTACGGCCACGAGAAGGCTTACGTGGAAGAATGGTGCCGGCGGCTAGCCAAAGATGGAATCAGTGCTATTGCAGCCAGATGGGGCGGAATTAACGCTGCCAATTCAGCGATCGCCAATGAAGCGGCCTACTTCTCCGTCTGGTGCCATCAGGAGGACGCGGCAAGATTTGTCCACGCGTGCTATGAGAGTCATGTCAACGGCAGTTTGCCGAGCGGATCTCATTACTTTGTGATCTCAGACAACACGTATAGTATATTCGACATTGCTACTGCCCGGCGACAAGTCGGATACGATCCGATACACAATGCTGAAACGTACTACGATTAGCGGTTACGACAAACAGGCGGAAAGTGTCGCATTACAGCGGAGGCTACCTTGACCAGAGTCGGACCTCTTCATGTTGACGAAGATAGAGCGGTAGAATGCCCGAAGTGCGGTAGTCCTGCCGTGCATAGATCACGTCGATCCTGGATCGAACGTTCTCTGAATTGGGTGGTATATTACCACCAACGCCCATTCCACTGTTCTACGTGTAAGAATCGCTTCTGGGTTCGAATGGAGCCTCGCGTCTGGCGCAGAATGATGCGCTATGAGATGAGACTCACGCTTCAACGGCTCAAGTGGTATCTCGTCGTATTCGTCATCGCTGCCATTACCTCACTCTTTATCATCGAGTATGAGGGAGGCGTGACGGTCATGGAGGAGCGACTCCTCGAAGTATGGAAAAATACCGACTTGACCCATCCCGAGCAGAGGTGATTTCACTTGCCCGTGCTTGATCTTGCGACTATACTACGCGCCAATCTTTAACGGGATGCTTGAGACCTCTCCGCCCAGCGTGAATTGAGACCCATTATCAAATGATTGAATCCATAGACAACGCTATTGACGAGGGCTGGCCGGCGCAGATAGACCTGCTACGGGAGTTGATACGAATACCTAGTTTGACCGGTTCAGAACGACGTGTACAGGAACGCGTCGCGCTCGCCATGAGCGACTGTGGATTGACAGTAGACTCGTGGTGTCCCACATTCGCAGATGTAGAAGACCATCCTGCCTATTGTGACGATGGAAACGCCCTGGGAGAACGGCCCGTTGTTGTCGGGACCTGGAAGGGCTCGGGAGAAGGAAAATCGTTAATATTGAACGGGCACATGGACGTAGTGCCTGTAGGCGATGAGTCGTTGTGGGATCATCATCCCTGGGAAGCAGTGATAGACGACGAGCGCGTCCACGGACGGGGTTCCTGTGACATGAAGGCCGGAGTCGTCGCGGCCCTGTGTGCCGCAATTGCGTTGCGACGGACCGGGTTTGAACCGCGAGGAGACCTTTTCATTCAAAGTGTAATAGGTGAAGAAACCGGTGGCGTAGGGACTTTGGCCACAATCCTGCGCGGCTACAGGGCAGATGGAGCGGTAATCATGGAACCGACAGGACTGGCCTTGGCTCCGGCTGGCTCAGGTGCACTGTCTTTTCGACTGAAAGTTACAGGCAAAGCAGCTCATGGAGGCCTCAGGGAGGAGGGATATTCTGCGCTGGATGCCTTTCTCTCTCTTCCACCTTCGTTGAAGGCGCTGGAAGTACGGCGCCACAAACGCTTCAAACATGACTTGTTTACAGCTGATCAACTCGCTGCACCACTCAGTATTGGAATCGTTAAGTGCGGAGATTGGGTTTCGACAGTGCCGGAGGAATTGATCGCTGAAGGCCGATATGGGATCTTTCCAGGCGAGGATCCCAAATCCGCACGACGCGAATTTGTGGAGGCAGTAGACCTGGCAGCCGATCAGGACCCGTGGCTTCGAAACAACAGGCCGCAGATCTCATGGTTTGAAGGTCAGTTTGAAGCTGGTGAGACTTCGCTGCAAGATCCAATCGTAAACTCCCTTGCAGAAGCTCATTCCAGCGCCACGGGGACGCCACCGGAGATAACTGGAGTGCCCTATGGGTCGGACCTGCGACTCTTTACGAATCATGCGGACGTTTCTTCCGTGCTCTATGGTGCGGGAGATGTGAGACTCGCACACACGGTAAAGGAATACGTTCCTCTCGGTGAGGTG
>JABIQT010000637.1 GCA_018667995.1 Candidatus Latescibacterota bacterium | reverse complement strand
TTCACAAACTCCTCCCCATGGCCAAATCAGAAGCAAACTGGCCGCATACCAACTCTCAAACTCTACGCAAACGATGGCGAAGGGTCGTTCCAGGATGAGACCGCGGCGGCGGGACTGTCCCATAGTTTCTATGGTATGGGCGCGGCCGTCGGTGATTATGATTCAGACGGTTGGCCGGATCTTTTCATATCTGCTGTGGGCCGGAACCACCTCTATCGTAACGAGGCCGGGGTGTTTCGTGATGTGACGGTCCAGGCTGCTGTCGGTGGAGATGAAGCTGCATGGAGCACAAGCGCCGGCTTCTTTGATTACGATAATGATGGGGACTATGATCTGTTCGTGGCCAACTACGTTCAGTGGTCTCGGGAAATCGATCTACAAATTGATTTTCGACTGGCTGGCGTAGGCAGGGCATATGGCCCTCCCCAGGAGTACGCCGGCACTTTCAACTACCTATACCGAAACGAGGGCAACGGAGCATTCACCGATGTCTCGGGAGAGGCTGGAATCCAGGTCGAGAATCCGGCAAGCGGCGTGCCAGCAGGTAAGGGGTTGGCCATCTCCCCGATGGATATCGACCGAGATGGTTGGATCGATCTCTTCGTGGCCAATGACACGGTCAGGAACTTCTTTTTCCACAATAACGGAGATGGCACCTTCGAAGAGACCGCAGAGATTTACGGTCTTTCCTACGGCCCTGACGGGGATGCCACAGGTGCCATGGGGGTCGATGCAGGGCACTTCCGAAATAGTGAAGCCGTCGGAGTGGTGGTCGGGAATTTTGCCAACGAGATGACGTCTTTCTTTGTCAGCCAGGGTGATCCGGCATTGTATATGGATGACGCCATAGGCGAAGGTGTCGGCGCTCCAAGCCGGCGGGTGTTGACCTTTGGGCTCTTTCTATTTGACTATGATCTCGATGGACGGCTTGACCTGCTTCAGGCCAACGGCCATATCGAAGCCAAGATCAACGAGGTCGATCCGAGTCAGACTTACCGGCAGACACCACAGCTCTTCTGGAACGGCGGTCCCGCGGTGGATAAATTTGTTCATATTGCGGGAAGTGACTCCGGAGACCTGAACCAGAAGTTGGCCGCCCGAGGCGCTGCCTACGGCGATTTCGATGCCGACGGCGATCTGGATGTAATTCTGGCTCAGGTAGGTGGCTCTGCTGTCCTTCTGCGTAATGATCAGAGCACCGGAAACCACTGGATCCGTGTCCACCTTATAGGCAGGCCGACGGTAATAGGAGCCTGGATCGAACTTACATCGGGGGACGTCACGCAGAGGCGTCAGGTGATGCCGACAAGGAGCTATCTTTCCCAGGTAGAGCAACCGGTAACCTTTGGTCTTGGCGCATCCACGGAGGTGCTCAACCTCAATGTCATCTGGCCCGATGGATTTGAACAGTCCATTGCAGATGTGTCGGTCGATCGGACTCTCACCGTCACACGCAGCCCCTGACGGTAGGGTCTCTGTTATTCTTCGTTTGCTGTAATGGCGATCTTGCGTACTTCCTCCCCGTCGAATCGGTAATCTGTGGAGAGCGTGTTCACTGCGTCTCCGAGGCGTTCAAGTGGCACTTGATGTGAGACCATCTTGTCAAAGGGATATCTCCCCGATTCGAGAATCGGCAGACCCCGTACGAAGTGGGACAGGGAACGACCCCAGACGCCTACCAGGTTAATGTTTTTCATGACGAAGTGGCGAAAAGGGTTCATCGTCACATCGCCCGCGTTTGTGAAGTGCCCACCTTCCACGTAAGTACCTCCTCTTCGAAGCATGTCAATTCCCTCAGGAATAGACTGGGGTACGCCGGTGCATTCGAAAACGGCATCGGCCCCATAGCCTCCAGGGGTTTCTGCCAATACCGCCTCAATCCGTTGCTTTGGATCAGTCATTTCCTCGATATTGATCGTCACGTCCGCACCGAATTCCTTGGCAAGTGCCAGTCTTGAGGCGGGGGCTCCAATCACGATGGTCTTGTGTGCGCCTGCTTCGAGTGCCGCAGCGAGACTGAAGATTCCTATGGCGCCTGCTCCCTGAATGACCACCGTGGAGCCGATCTGAATATTTGCCCGGTCGGCGAAGTGGATTCCAATGGTAAACGGCTCAAGCAGTACGGAGATCTCTGGCGGTGAATTGACCTTGAGGAACACGTTGCGGGGGTGATTCAACAGTACATACTGGGAGAAGCCGCCCTGGAAATGCGGAGCCTGATCGGTGAAGGGGCGGAAGCCCCATGCAGCGCCGCGGGTGCAGAGACCAGGTTCTTTCTGGACGGCGCAGAAATAACAGGAACCACAAGGCATTCCCGGGACGATACCAATCATATCGCCCTCTTCGATTTTGGTGCCCATGGTATCGGTTAGAACATCCTCGCCCAGCTTCTCTATACGACCTACAATCTCGTGTCCGAGTACCAGTGGAAAGCGCGTCTGTGGAAAGTGTCCATGGAAAATGTGTACGTCGGTACCACATAGGCCGCACATGGACTGCTTGATCAGCAGCTCGTCTGGTCCCGGTTGGGGTACGGTCTCTTGCTCGATGGTGAACGTGCCTTTTGCCCTGTCCAGTATGGCCGACCTGCCGCTGCGTGCCATGTCGTCCTCCCGTCCCGTTTCTGCCTTATTGGCAAAAAAAAGCCCTGGTACAACGGATATTGTACCAGGGCTCATTGTCTGCGAATTTAACCGTTGTAGCGGTTCTCGGCCTCTTCCCAGTTGACCAGGTTCCACCAAGCCGTAATGTAATCCGGTCGGCGGTTCTGATAGTTCAGGTAGTAGGCGTGCTCCCACACATCAAGCCCAAGAATCACGGACAAACCATCCATGGTTGGACTGTCCTGATTGGCCGACGAGGATACTGCAATAGCGCCCGAGCTATCCTTTGTAAGCCATGCCCAGCCGGATCCGAAACGGGTCGCCCCAGCAGCTGCGAATTGCTCCTTGAGCGCATCCAGGCCGCCAAGAGAGCTGTCTATGGCGGAGGCCAGATTGCCAATGGGATTACCGCCACCGCTGCCACTCAGAATCGTCCAGAATTGAGTATGGTTTGCATGACCACCACCGTTGTTCCGAACGGCGGTTTTCTTGTCGTCCGGTACAATTGCGCAGTTGTTGGCCAACAGCTCTTCCAGGCTCTTCCCTTCGAGGGCCGTGCCAGCGACTGCATTGTTCACATTGGTGATGTAGGTGTTGTGGTGCTTGCCGTGATGGATCTCCATCGTACGCGCATCAATATGTGGTTCCAACGCGTCGTGGGCATACGGCAGATCGGGCAACGTGAAAGCCATGAAGATTCCTCCTTGGGGTGAATTGAAATATATACGTTCCGGTATTCGTAGGCGGACAGGTTGTACGTCGATTGAGAATCCGACGCCCACCTCTCCAGTTACGAACTACCTGACCTCGCCAAACAGGGTAAAAGGCGATACGTGCGTGACATCAACGGACACGATTGTATGCGCCGAAATTCCCGGATGATCCGGGAATACAGTCGTCTTGAATGTATCGGTCTTGCCGTACAGCTTTTCAGGATCTTTCTTCGATTGGCCTTCTACCAGGACGTTTACAGTACGTCCAATGTAGGCCTCGTTATTCAACATCGAGATGTCTTTTTGAAGGTCGATTATAGCTGTGAGGCGCTCTCCCTTGACATGCTCCGGTACGTTATCTTCGAGCCGCTTATAGGCTGCCGTTCCTGAACGTGGAGAATATTTAAACATGAAGGCCGCATCGAATTTCACTTCAGACATCATATCATAGGTCGCCTGAAACTCTTCGTCGGTTTCACCGCAGAAACCGGTTATGACGTCAGTCGTTAAGGCGATATTGGGAATACGGTCACGCAGCCTTTTTACCACACTCAAGAACTCTTCCGCTGTGTAGTCACGGCGCATTCTCTCCAGCGTGGTCGATGAGCCTGATTGCAGCGGTAGGTGCGTGTGCGCGCATATTTCCGGATGATCTGCCATGGTCGCGATGAGATGGTCTGGAAAATGGCTCGGGTGAGGCGATGTGAAACGGACACGTTCGATGCCACTAACTTCGGCCACCTGTTTCACCAGGGACGCGAAGTCAACATCGCCATCTTCGTACTTATTGACCGTCTGTCCGAGCAGTGTCACTTCGCGATAGCCTTCATGCGCCAGGCGCTGAACCTGTCGAATTATCTCCTTGTGAGGCGTACTTCTCTCGCGCCCTCTCACGTAAGGAACGATACAGAAAGCGCACATCTTGTCACAGCCACGCATGATGGTGACCCAGCCGTTCACACCAGGTTCACGGACCGGATTGATGTCGAGATAATGTTCTACGCGGTCCCAGGAAAGGTTCAGTGCAGGCTCATGTTTTTGATCGAGAGATCGGAGAGTTTCTGGGAGATCCCGGTAGGCATCGGGACCAACGACCAGGTCGATATACGGTGCCTTGTCGAGGATTTTCTCCCCGAGATGTTGCGATACGCAACCGCAGAGCCCCAGTACCAACTCCGGATTCACGTGTTTGTGGCGATTCAGTTCGGACATGCGTCCAAGCACTCGCTGCTCCGCATTCTCCCGAATTGCGCACGTGTTAACCAGAATGACATCTGCCTGCTCTTCGTCGTCTGTTCTGTGGAATCCGTCTTGCGTGAGGAGCCCGATGATTAACTCTGAATCGGCTTTGTTCATCTGGCATCCGTACGTCTCCAAGTAGAGGGCCTTGCTTCTGGGGAGTGAAGTGGCGGCCGAGGGAGGGGATGCAATGATCTGAGTCTGCGTCAAGGCTTATAGATCCAGTTAGGCCCCAAGATTCTACTTCGGAGAATGAAGCAGTGTGCTCGGGGTTTTGTACTATTAGGTGTTATAATTGAACTGGCGCGGTCGGAAGCGCCATAAACTAACAATCAG
>JABIQT010000818.1 GCA_018667995.1 Candidatus Latescibacterota bacterium | reverse complement strand
TGCCGCCCAATACCCAGGTCATGGGCATCCCCGCACGCACTACCAAGGAAAACGTTCCCAACAGATAGGACCTTCATGTCCGACCGATTGGTAATAAATGTGGCTTTGACCGGCATGGTTCCTACAAAACAGGACACGCCGCACATACCAATATCGCCGGAGGAGATAGCCGACGATGTACTAAGGTGCTACAATGCCGGAGGATCCGTTTTTCATATCCACGCACGAACCAAAGACGGTGATCCGGACTACCGAAGAGAGAACTACGAGGAGATTTTACGGAGAATTCGAGCCAAGTGCCCTGGTGAAATAGTTATCTGCGTCTCTACCAGTGGACGGATGTTTCCAGACTTTGCGCAGAGGTCTCAAGTGCTCGAGATGGTCGGAGAGTTTAAGCCGGACATGGCTTCCCTGACCTTAGGATCAATGAATTTCCCTAAGCAAGCCTCGGTTAATACGCCAGAGATGATTTCCGCGTTGGCAAAAAGAATGGCTGAACGCGACATCGTGCCCGAGATGGAAGTCTTTGAACAGGGCATGATTGACTATTCCCAATATCTAATTAAAAAAAGTATTCTACACGCTCCCTATTACTACAACCTGCTCCTAGGATCGCTCGGATCTGCCGCGGCCACCCCTCTGAATCTTGTGAACATGGTGAATGCCCTTCCAGCAGGTGCTACATGGGGTGCTACAGGGATCGGCAGCTTCCAATTCACCGTGAACGCCCTGTCCATTGCCATGGGTGGGCATGTGCGGGTGGGCTTGGAGGAATCCATATATATGGATTCCGAAAAAAGCGATCTAGCGACGAATGCCAGGCTTGTTGAACGTGTCGCCAGGCTTGGTCAAGCCACAGGTCGTGAACCAGCCACCCCGTCCGAAGCAAGGCAGATCATGGGACTTTCCGCAGCTGAAAGCGGCCATAGGATGGGGTCTGATGAACGCTGAATCGGCTGTCCTCATACCACGATTGGCCAGACTACCGGGTGTGGCTGTTCCCACTGTAAGCATCATCGTGCCGGTATACAAAAGCTCTGCTACTCTAGTGGAACTTGATGCGCGACTCAACAGGGTTCTGGACAAATACGGTGTCACCTTTGAGACTATCTTCGTTAACGATGCATGCCCATCGGGATCGATAGATGTTTTGAACAAGATAGTCCTCCAGAACAACGATTCCATAGCGATCTCGCTGCAACGCAACGTGGGCCAGCAGCGCGCAGTTTTGACAGGCCTCTCTTTCGCATTGGGCAAAACTGTTGTAGTTATGGACGCAGACCTCCAGGACCCCCCTGAGGCTATTCCCAAGTTACTTGATGCTCTGAAGCCACCGTATCAAGCGGCATTTACGACACGGCGGGGCAGTTTCGAGAGTCCTGGGCGCATGCTCACGTCTCGCATCTTCAAATGGCTGGTTCATGTTCTTACGGGTATACCCAAGAATGTGGGAATGTTCGTGGCCCTCAAGCGGCCTATGGTAGACGCGTTGCTGGAGCTTGAAACCGCGACACCGTACATGCTCGGGATGATAGGTTTTACCAATCGGCCGACTACAGCCGTGACCGTAACACGCCCTGTTCGTGCATCCGGCCAATCAGCGTATACTCCATGGAAGAGACTGCGAGCAGGAGCGACTGCATTCCTTGTCGTACTCGGCTATCGGTTGAGGCGACGAAAATCAGTCCGAACGTCCTGGCGGAATACCGTTCAGATTGCGAGCTGTATCCAAAACGTATCCGAGCCAGATCAGTCGCACAGCGTTATTGACAATGGACCGGTCCCCAAGCTTAACAGAACCCCCACTTTGGATCCCATTTGTAAGGCCGACATCCGCCGATCAGCGGCGCCGCTGTCTCTGTAGCGATCTGCTCCCTTTTTCGGCGTTATGGCACCGGGACTGCGGCTGGCAGCGGTGTACCGCGTGGGTCGACTTAAGGGGGGCGTTGGCGAACAATATCGCTTCCGATAGGCAGGCAACATTCGACATGAAATCCAGTGCGTCCCATGCCCATGTCCGACCACAGAGATTTTAGCTACTGAGATGCGAGGAACTCACCACCTAGCCTCGGCGTGAGCTGCCGAAATCATACGCCTTACTCCGTATTGGATACTGTGCTGACATCCTCGACTTTCACGAAAGAACAGAACCGAGTCCTGCTATGAAATCGTGACACTCCAACCTCTTTGGTCTCCTGACATCGTTGCTAATGAGAATCGAGCATCAGGCCATGAAGGACCACGAGACAAACTTCGTAAGAGCAATGTGCAAGGAGACGGCCAAACTGCTTAGATATAAGGAAGTCGAAGCGCAAGTTTCTGGGTAAATACGGTCTCCGGTCACTGATAGGATGGGACCTTGCGCGTCATGAGATGTACTTCTTCCGGATTCCTCTGCGACTGCACCCCCACCTCCGCCACCGGCCTACCACATACGAGCCAAATGAAAAAAGTCCTTAAAGAAACGGTCAAGATTACCGTCTGCGCTATCTTCCTGTGGTATCTTCTGCGGGAGGTCCGCTTGGCGGATATCGTGGAGACCGTGTCCAGCGGATCTACATCACATTTGCTCATAGGCCTGTTCTTCTTCGCGCTGATCTCTCTGTTTGAGATATTGCGACTCTACAGACTGGTCGCGGATGACGCCATAGGCTTTCTCCCAACAATCCGGCTCTACTTCACGAGTTTCTTCTTCAATAACCTGCTACCGGGCACCATCGGGGGCGATAGTTACAAGGTTTATTACCTGAAGGCGCGAGCGCGATCCATTGGTAGCTCGATTGTCCTGGTTCTGATAGAGCGCGTTCCAGGTATGATTCTGCTTCTCTTGATAGGGGCGATGTATTATCTCGTTAACCTGAAACGGATGACGGAGACACTTGAGGGTTTCGTGAGAGGCTCTGAGCTGCCGATCTTCGAATTCATGGTTTCAATAGGGGGAATGGCGGTCTTGACCGCGGTCTCACTCCTTGCGCCTCCGACCGCTCGCGCCAAAGTGATACACTATATACGCAGATTGCTGCAGGCATTTCTCCGCTTCGGTGTTCCTGCAATTTCCGAAGCCGCAGGATGGACGCTGCTCGCCCATGCTTCCAGACTATCGGGATTCTACTTCCTCATACTGGGCGTTCACGACGTCATTCTATGGGGCGACCTGCTGGTGGTTCTACCTCTGGTGGCTATCATATCATCACTGCCTCTGAGTCTCGGCGCGTTGGGTGTCCGAGAAAGCGCGGTAACAGCAGGTTTGGTCCTGTTCGGGGTCATTCCTCTGAATGCCCTTGCAGTCGCAATTCTCTTCCGATTCTCAACCTGGGCCAAGTCGCTTCTGGGAGCCGTTCTGCTTCTTGAAGAATCGCTTCGCAAGAAATAGAGGGCCCTCTCGGCTCCTGTGGCGCTTTCTATACAAAAATCCTGGGCCGGTAGATCCGAGACCTTCCTGCGGTATTGGGCCATGAAAACCTGAAGAAATGAGAGTTATGGAGAGAAACGGGTGGGCTCGATCGCTAGAGCAACGGTGAGAATAGACCGAAGGGCTGCCCTCGCACTACCATTCTTTTAGCAATTCAGATCTCTCGATTAGGGGTAGAGCGGGGAGCTGTGATAGTGC
>JABIQT010000292.1 GCA_018667995.1 Candidatus Latescibacterota bacterium | reverse complement strand
TTCCGGCATACAATGAGCAAGAATCAATCGTGGATTGCATGACACAGTTCCGCGACTGCTCCGATGACGTTGAAATCATCGTTGTCGATGGCGGAAGCACGGACGACACCTTGACGGTTGTGCAGGCACATGGGGGTATACGGTGCGTGCGCCACCCCATAAATGGCCGTGCGATGCAATTGAACGCGGGAGCGAAAGAGGCCCGGGGTTCCATCCTCTTATTCCTGCACGCAGATACCAGTCTACCGGACCGTTGGTCTGACCTGATCGTGAAATCTCTCGGAGATGATAGGGTGGCTGGCGGTCGGTTTCGCCTTTCGATTTCTGAAGACACGGCCGTATTTCGCTGGATCGCCCGCGGCAGCAATTTTCGCTCTCGGAAACTGGGTATATCCTACGGCGACCAGGCCATCTACGCCGCCCGCGAGGCATTCAACAAGGTAAACGGATTTCCGGAGATTCCGATCTTCGAGGATTCTGAATTTTGTGTGCGCCTCAAGAGTGTCGGCATATTCGATTGGATCGACGATCCAGTCATCACTTCGGCAAGACGGTGGCAGTCCCGTGGCCCGGTACGAACGATCCTGCTGACTTGGATCCTGCGTCTGTTGTTCCTGCTATCCGTTTCGCCCGAAACGCTCAGCAGGTACTATCGTGCGGTGCGATAGCATCGCGTCTTGACTTAATCACACGACGATGTTAATTGTGGTTTGACAATTAAATACGATATTCGCTGGTGTCGACCGGCACGGATAAGAATCTGAGTCGGTCGCTGAAAAGGGAAGATGGTGAAATGCCATCGCGGTCCCGCCACTGTGAACGGGGACGAAACCCGAAGATGTCACTGCCTGAATTATTGGGGGCGGGAAGACTCGGGAAGTAGGATGATCCGTAAGCCAGGAGACCTGCCTGTGAATAGCATCCGTTTCTCCGAGAGAAGAGAGACCGGAGCATCTTATTCCGAATGTGAATGAGCCCGGCCCTTTTGTATCAAGGCGCTGGGCTTTTTTTGTGTAAGCACGTCAAGGGAAGATAATGGATATAGCACTTCGCGCACAGCAGCTCACCTGTGGATATGGAGACCGTCCCGTACTGGATGATGTGTCCTTCGATCTGCATCGCGGTGAGATGCTCGGCGTCATTGGACCAAACGGCTCGGGCAAGAGCACGCTTATCAGGGCCCTAACCCGTATACTGGCACTCGATTCGGGCTCCATCGATTTGTATGGAACGAACATTGTGGGCATACCACTGAGGGAGATCGCCCGGTCTGTGGCCGTTATTCCCCAGCTGGCAGAAGTGCCCTTTTCCTTCTCCGCCATGGATGTGGTCATGATGGGGCGGACGCCGCATCTGGGACGGTTCCAACGGGAGGGGCCCGAAGATTTGGCTGTGGCTCGGTCGGCCCTGGAACGAACGGACGCGATCCAGTTTATGGAGAGGCCGCTCCAGGAATTGTCCGGGGGAGAAAGACAGCGCGTAATCATCGCGAGGGCCCTGGCGCAGCAGCCCACGGTACTCCTCCTCGATGAACCCACCTCGTATCTTGATCTGAATCACCAGATAGAAGTGTTCGACCTCTTGGAACACCTGTGCCTCTCGGAACAGCTGGCCGTGTTGTGTGTGTCTCACGATCTCAATCTCGCCGCCGAGTACTGCGATCGCTTGATGATGCTGAATGCCGGTCAGGTATTCGCCACAGGATCCCCGGCCGAGATCCTCACTACAGACTACATCAAGGAGGTATTTCGGGCGGATGTCTGCGTAATGAACAGTCCCAGCACCGGAGCCCCTCAGATCGTTCTAATGCCAAGGCACGCCACCGGAAACGGCCGGAAGGACGCGCCGGTATGAAGCCGTTAATCGGCCAGGGAACGGCCATGATCCTGGCGACCATCGCCCTCGTCGCCACTTCTATAATATCCATGGGGATCGGTGCGGTATCGATTCCTGCGGGCGATGTGGCCTGGGTACTGATAAGCCATCTGCCTTTTTCCTTTGGCGCCGAGGCACTTGATACCGTTACCCATACCATCGTCTGGGACATCCGCCTGCCCCGGACAATTCTGACTATCCTCGTTGGCGCCGCCCTGGCCACGTCGGGTGGGGTCATGCAGGGCTTTTTTCAGAATCCAATGGCGGATCCCTACATCGTAGGGATTTCAGCGGGAGCCGGTCTGGGGGCAACCACAGCCTTCGCCCTCGGGCTGGACATCTGGTTTATGGGCCTCAGCGCCGTTACCGTATTGGCATTCGTCTGCGCGTTGGCGGTTACATTTACAGTATACGCGTTGTCCCGGCGACGGGGGCGCGTCGCTACGGGCACGCTACTCCTTACGGGCATAGCGATCGGTTCGCTTGCCGCATCTGTGACTTCCTTCTTTCTGGTGATGGGCGGGGAAGATCAACGGACCATCCTCTTCTGGTTAATGGGTAGTTTCTCCGCCAGCAGATGGGATCATATTCTCATGATGTTGCCCTATGTGGTGCTCGGCTTCGGCGTCATCCTGGTGTTTTCCCGTGATCTCAACGTGCTGCTGTTAGGAGATGAACAGGCCGCCCACCTCGGCGTCAATGTTGAACGTGTTAAGCTCGTTCTCCTGATAGCATCTTCCTGTCTTGCGGCGTCTGCGGTCGCCGTCAGCGGGGTCATCGGGTTTGTAGGCCTCATCGTACCCCATCTGGTC
>JABIQT010000771.1 GCA_018667995.1 Candidatus Latescibacterota bacterium | reverse complement strand
TCGCAGAGATGCGTACCGCGGTAATGGATGTATGCTCGGGCCACAAGGAGCCTGGTAGCCGGTACTGGCTGGGCAGTGGACCGGACGAAATTGACCCACAGAGCCCCCGCATCACCCAGGTCTGCAATGCATGGTGGGTCAACAAGCGTATGCGCGAAGCCGCGCTTGATCCACGCATCGGAAGCATCGGTGCACAGTTCATGGGCACGGACGAGGTGCGGCTCTGGCACGACCAGGCGATCCACAAACCGGGCCTTGGGCCTGACGGCGTTGACGAGCAGGCCGGAAATGTAGGATGGCATCAGGATTACGCCCACTGGCAATGCGCCAGTACTGACAATTTCGTGACAGCCTGGGTGGCCCTGCAGGACACCGACCTCGAGAATGGTGGCATGCGCACCATCGTGGGTTCACACAAATGGGACCTGAGGGACGGCGCCTACACCTTTGGCGAGAAAAACCTGACGGAACTTGAGGAACGCTTCCGCCGTGATGACGAGCCCTGGATTGACGAGCCCTGTATTCTGAAAGCCGGACAAGTGAGCTTCCATCACGCCCTCACCTTCCACGGCTCCGGGCCTAACCTGACGAACAATCCCCGCCTGTGCTTCATCGTACACATGATGCCGGCTGACTGCGCTGTCAACGATGCGGGCCGCTATCATCAAAATCTTGATCTGCTTGGTCCGGACAAGCGCTCTGGCGACCTGTTCGCGGGCCCCTGCTTTCCACAGATCTGGGCAGACGGCGCGTAAAACTATACGGCTGTTGCTCCCATGTCTGTCTGCTATCTCCACTAAATAGGCAGGCTCACGATCGGGAGACCCATGAATAGTTGATTCACGGGCAACATCTCCGCGCCGAGCTCGGTACGGGCGGCCCTACACGGACGATACCCACAACCGCGGTGCTGGTTCCTAGTCCCAAATGTAATCTCGATGGTCTGGTGGCACTGGAGACAAAACAATCCGGCATCCTCGCATCAGGTATGGCGACATGAGGGTCGAAATCGTTATAGATGCTTTACGATAGGTGACGATTACTCACAATAACGGGAGCATCCTAATGGCTGCATACGTCGTTTCTATGATGTCGATACACGATCCGGATACCTATAGAAAATACACGGATAGGACGCCGCCCATCGTGCGAAAATACGGTGGTAGATTCCTGACAAGAGGCGAAGAAGTCACGACCATAGAGGGCGAGGCATACACGGACCGAATGGTTATTCTCGAGTTTCCCAGCAAACAGCATATCGAAGACTGGTATGCTGATCCGGATTATCAGGACGCCATGAAGTTTCGTCATGCGGCTTCCGATGCGCGTATTCTGGTCCAAGCAGGGAGTGACAACACCAACGATCCGAACCCGAAACTATAGTTTGCCGACATAGCTCCTGCGGCTCGAGGGCGGACACGCCAGACTGTCAATCGGATAGGGAGGTGTGATTGCGGGTGTGCATGGCCCTTCTCGATAGTACGGAACCGATCTGAAGTCGGGCCGGCGCCAATTCTGACGATAGCGGTGAGGGCCGATGTGAACGGGAATATCAGATCGTAGGTGTCACATTTCATGGCGTGATCGGCGTCGAAACTCCTTGGTCCCGTACTTCGATCAGCGTATCCCGTGGGACCAATTCGCTGTTCGTTGGGTTCCCCGATTAGTATAAGATGGATTTACCTGTCCATGCCAAGTGGCTCTCCTCACAGGGCACTTGGCGTCTTCAAGTATCCCCTGTGTCTTGAGATGGGGTGCGGAAGTTTGATGTCGTCCCAATTGAAAACGTCGTGCACATTGATTTTGCGGGATTGCCGTTTCAACTCTACGATTAAATGAGCTGCATATGCATGTGTGATCGGGGCCAGAGCGAAATTCGATCAGGGCATTGCTCGTCTCCTCAGGACTGTTCAGCAGCAAAAAATGCGTGGTGCTTGATTTAGCGGCGAATTCTCTTGTATTGATGGCCTATGGGAGGTAGTTTCGATCTGTTTCCCAACAAAAACAAAACAATAATGGCCCACCGGCAAGGCTTGATCGAACGAACTGACGTCAGGAGTCTTGCCCACAGGACAATCTTCACCTGAATTGGTGCCCGCGACAGACTCGGGACCTGCTCTGAATCCAGTCTTCTGCGCTGCAGATGTCTGGTGCCACCATGAACTTTGCACAACAAACTGTTTCCTAAGCTTCGGGAGGTCAGGTGGAGGGATATGGAACCACCACATACGGAGAGTTGAATGTCGAACGATATGACGCTATGTATCAGGAATCGATGCAAACGGAGACACAAGCCTGTGTAGAGGCTCTGGCCGAGCTTGCCGGAGGCGAGAGGGTGCTTGAACTGGCTATTGGAACGGGACGCGTGGCGCTCCCGCTTGCCGCGCTTGGTCTATCCGTACATGGCGTCGAAGCCTCCATCGCCATGGTCGCTGAGCTCCGAAAGAAGCGCGGAGGCGATGCCATTCCGGTAGAAATTGGAGACATGGCTGAGACGAGCGTAGAGGGCACGTTCGATCTGGTATATATAGTCTTCAATACAATATTCAACCTGACCACTCAAGAAGCTCAGGTACGATGCTTTCAGAATGTGTCACGTCACCTGAAGGCGGGCGGCTTGTTCGTAGTGGAGACGGTGGTACCCGACTTCTCTGAGTATGTGGACGGCCAGCGCATGAAGGGCTCCTGGGCCGAAATGCACTCAGCCCGATTCGAGATATCGATTCACGATCGTATAGCCCAGACGGTGGCCTTCCAGCGCGTCGTGATCAGTGATGATAGCACTGAGATGGTGCCACACTTCATGCGGTATGCGTGGCCATCCGAGCTCGACCTAATGGCCCAATTGGCAGGACTCGAGCGCCGAGAGCGGTGGGCGTGGTGGGACAAGTCGCCATTCACCACAACAAGCAAGAGCCATGTAACAGTTTATGCAAAGTCAGCGACATAGTTGTCGCTGCACCTTAAGAATTCCGATAGAAATCTGTTACATACCGAACGGTCTCCGTTTTCGTTATTTCATGAGAAAAATGCTATTGTCCGTTCAGCCAATGTACAACTATGTCGAAAGTCGACATCAGCTAAGTGAAGCATCGAATCGTTTCGATATTGCTCCAACTAATTCACGGTCAGCATGCTAATCATGGAGGCACTGGAATGATTCGATCCCTATTACTTCGAGTGCCAGCGGTACTGGCTGTG
>JABIQT010000443.1 GCA_018667995.1 Candidatus Latescibacterota bacterium | reverse complement strand
TTTTTACGGGGCCATCCATTTACGCGTTTACACTGATGCTTGGCGTGTACCTATCGGGGATAGCTATCGGCAGTATCGGGATTTCAAGAGTCATCGACAGGTTCAAAGAGCCGCTTCTCGCGTTTGGAATTCTTGAATTGATCTTGAGCTTTCTCGGAGTGATAGGACTTTTCTGGTTTCAGTCCGTCGCCGAGATGGCGATCGATTCATACTCGTTGCGGATGCTTCTACCAACGCTGCTCGTCGTGCTTCCTCCCACCATTATCCTTGGATTGATTTTTCCTACCGTCACCAAGTGCTACACTATGTCGATCGATCGAGCCGGTAGCTCCATAAGCCACGTGTATACGCTGAACACTATCGGCAGTATTTTCGGATCCCTGGCGGTTGGTTTCTGGCTCATGCCTGCCATAGGATCTATGGCTACCATCTGTCTTCTCGCTGGTATTAACGGAATATTGGGACTCGTTATCATCTTCATGGTTCCTAAGAGATCC
The DNA here is from genome assembly GCA_018667995.1 of Candidatus Latescibacterota bacterium. GTDB lineage: Bacteria > JAAXHH01 > JAAXHH01 > JAAXHH01 > JABIQT01 > JABIQT01. The sequence goes on along the minus strand of JABIQT010000443.1, from coordinate 3,225 downwards.
ATGAGCTATGCAACCTATGGCTTGAGCGGGGGATTGGCACTTGCAATTCTACTATCTATATCGGTTGCGCCGGATCCCTCTGACGAGGTGGTAGAATATCAGATCAGTCGGTTGGCACAGGGCAACCCTTACGAGATTTATTATAACAAGGAAGACATCACGTCAATGGTAACTTCCTTCGGAATTACGCACGACACCGAGGAAGATCCCGGGAAGAGTCTTTGGGTAAACGGATATGGGATGACCGTCCTGACTACGGACACTAAGGTTCTTGCGCACGTACCAATATGGATGGCCCGTAAGCCCGAAAATATGCTCGTAGTCTGCTTCGGGATGGGTACTACATTCAAGTCAGCCACCACCTATGACGATTTGAACGTTACGTCCGTGGAACTTATTCCAAATGTGTACGAATGTTATCCGTATTACCATGAATCCGTTGGAGAGCTGTCTCAGTATGACTCCCAGTGGGTTGTGAACGATGGCCGGAATCATCTATTGTTATCCCAAGCAAAATACGATGTGATAACAATAGATCCGCCCCCGCCTATCTACGGTGCCGGGACCGTAAACCTCTATACGCAGGAGTTCTATGAGCTCTGTAAGAGGCGCCTTAGCGAAACAGGTGTTCTCAGTCAGTGGTTTCCGGGAGAAACCCCTCTGGTTGAGCTGAAAATGCTAATCAAGACGTATCAGTCTGTATTCCCCAATGCAATGATGTGGCGCGGTCCTGAGGAGAGCGGATGCTTCATTGTGGCGTCCCACGAGCCCATAGATATCGACGCTCAAGTACTGGTGGATGCCTGGAAGAATTCAGATGTGGTCACAGACTTGACGGAATGGAAGAAATGGATTTCTTCTCCGGAGGAAATCACCGACCTATTCTTGATGGGGCCAGCGCAGATAGAGGCTCTGGTAGGTGATGCACCGATTCTGACAGATAACAACCCCTATACAGAATTTCCACTCACATTACACTGGTTATACGGAAGGTCTCCAATGTTGATGAACGCCTGGGACCAGGTAGAATCCTATAGAGAACCGATCACGCCGTTCCTGATCAATGCCGAGGCATTTATTCAACCAGAGGCTGGGATAGAGAATTAATAAAATCGTATCCCTGTCAATGTCTTGTGGCGATGCGAAACGAAGCACTTTCGTGCACGACTGTTGCCACACCTGCTTGTTGTTCCAGTAGACAGTTCCCTCCATACCGGATTCAGGAAATCTCGACGCCGACTTCATCAGCCACCCGTCTCAGGTGTGCCACCGCGCCGGGGATCTTCTCCGGAGGAATGTGCTCAAAGAGTAGATAACCTTCAGGATTATATTCCTGGAACCTGGTCAGGAACGTGGCATAGTCAAGCACGCCATCGCCGGGTGCGCCCTCGTCAAGATGCGTAATGAGGTTGTTTCCTACGATGATGTCTTTTGCATGCCCTATGGGGGAGACAGGGCCGAGAACGTCGAAGATGTAACCCAGGTGCTCAGTCGCATTAAAGGCCTGTTGTATGGATTCGAAGTGATTGACCGGATCCATGACCAACCTGATGTTTGGTGATCCGACTTGTTCGATAACTTGAGCACACACGTCAGGTGAACGCATTATTGATACGACGTGGCATTCCACAACTACCGTCACGCCATTTGCTTCGGCGTTGGCACCGATTTGACGGAGAGTTTCTACGAATAAGCTGATACTCTCATCGGTGTGATTGTTCGGGTGAGGTGTCCACGGACCGGCTGGATTTCGGCTTCCCGGTCGTATCAGATGTACTCCTGCCCCCAGCAATCGGGCGACGCGGTTCCCCTCGCTTATCTTTTCTACAATACGCTGCCGGATGGCCTCGTTCGGATCGAACAGACATTCCTCGTATAGAAGTAGAAACTGTGCAAGATCGAGACCGAGAGACTCCCAGATGGCCCGGCCGCGAGCGCACTCATCTTCCGTCACTGACTTAGGGTCACCGCCGAAGTGATGTCCGAAACCGTTCAGTCCCTGAGACAGTACAGATTCGAACTGTTCCTTGTTGAATGTCCTGAAATCGTTTGGTAGGAAATTGACGACCCCTCCGCCACTGACTCCGATGGTGCGATTTTCCTCGCTCTGGCTCCCCGACTCCGATGCCATAGTATTGGGCAACATGCCCACCACGCCTAAGCGCATTGTAGCTCCTTTTCATGGATTCTTGAGTGGCATTTTACTTCTGCTGTCACCGCACTTTTTATCGATGTAATCCGCGATTGTCAAGCCAATTCTTGGGGCGATTCGTACCGGAATTTCTCTTGACGAAACCAAGGGCCGGTTATATCATTAGCACCGTTAAGATGCCGGGTTAATCGGAATAACGGTTGCGCCGGGGTGGTGGAATTGGTAGACACAAGAGACTTAAAATCTCTCGGACGGTTTCGTCCGTGCCGGTTCGAGTCCGGCCCTCGGTATCAGGACTGATTTTGGGCGCTTAGCTCAGCTGGTTAGAGTGCCACGTTGACATCGTGGAGGTCACTGGTTCGATTCCAGTAGCGCCCATTCTATCTGTAAACTCTGGTTCCATCTCGGAACGACCTGCTTTAATGTCTTTCAACCCAAAGTATCTGGAAAAGTCCCCTTGGTAGCAATAGACGAACCGTCTTCTGTACAGAGTCGGGCTTGTTTCTGCTCTTTTGGCCTGTTCTGATGTATTCCCCCCTGCTTATCCACCATAAATATGTAATGACACTTCGGAGGATTGGTGATGCCTACGATAGTTAACTGGCGAGATGCCAATCCTGTTATCAGCCATGACAATGCCGTCGTCTGGCCATGCATGCAGCCCGTGGATTCGGATGCAGCTTCCAATGATCGTGGTGTCCCCGCCTCGGTTCTCAGACGTCTCGACGTCATAACTGTGCATGGAATCCAGGGCCGAAAAGATTCTGACCACCATCGACACAGCAAGCGGGAGCAGGTTTACTATATTATAAAAGGAACGGGGGAGGTCGTCTGTGGTGATCAGCGTTTGAATATCAGAGAAGGCGACGCCCTCTATCTTCCGTCTGGACTATACCACCAAATATGCAATCCAGGGGAAGATTGGATCGTTCATCACGTGATCAGCAGGGATGTGGAAGAAGATACTGGCGCGTTCGTGCAGAGGAATTGGCGCGATGTTACTCCGGAGACCGATAGCAAAGGCGCAGTCAGATGGCATCTCCTGGAGCAGAAAGAGCCGGAGAACGGTGGTA
>JABIQT010000817.1 GCA_018667995.1 Candidatus Latescibacterota bacterium | reverse complement strand
TCCACGTAATCATACATGCCCGTGTGGCCAACTGCTTCAATAATGGACGGCCAAACCGAATGAACGTGTGTGGCAACGGACGGTTTATCCGCATTCAACAAACTGCGTAACTTATTGGGGCGCATTGAAAAATCCTTATTTAGTTAAACCATATATTTATACGTGCCGACCTGCGACAGACCCCTGGCTACTGGTTCTTTTTCCACTCCTGAAAATCAGCTTCCATCACTTCCGACCACTCCCTGTCAATTTCACCAGGTGTGTATTTGGATTCGCGCAGCATCTGGTGTCCCCAAGCGTCACGTGTTCGTGTGTTCTCTGACTCAATGACGACCTGTTCGGCCAGGTGAGCGGGAATGAAGATGATGCCAGCCATGGTGCCCAGGACCACATCGCCAGGGATCACGGTGACATCCCCGATGCGTATCGGTATGTTGATGCCTGTCAGTGTCACGTCGTTGATAGCGCTTGGATCGACACCACGTACGTAGCTGGCCATGGGGATATCGTGCAGCCGCTGCAGGTCTCGAATGCCGCCGTCAATGACCATACCGGTACCCGTTTTGGCATAAATCGAATTGCCAAGGTTGTCACCTGCAAAGGTGCCGTCCTTGATTTTACCAAAGAGATCGATCACTATCGTATCGTTCTGATCCATAGTATCGATGACCCAGGAATTCTGACCACCGATGCAACCATATTCCTTGCCCTGGTCTTCGATAACGTTCTGAAAATCTGGACGGGCGGGTGTGAAGGCACCTGTCACTGCGCGCCCCACCAGCGTTATGTCCTCGTGAAGCATCATCCAGTCGCCTGCGAATTGGTGGTGGTACCCTTTACCTCGAATGGTGCCCCATGCTTCCTCAATGGTTACGGCCTTCATCCTTTCGAGGATATCATCAGTGACCATGGGACGCCCATCCTCGAACCGTTCACCGGTCCACTCTTTGGTGATTTCGCGCAGTAATTCCGATGAACTGAGACCGATCTTTGGAAACATGTAAGACGCTCCTTGTGGATGAAACCATCTTGGATCTGAAGTGTTAGAAATCATTCAGTATTCTGTATCTTTACAGAAGCCCAAAGGGAAGACTGAATGATAGATGCTACGGCTTATTTTTCTTGATATATTCGAGTCCGCTGACTGCGATTACATATTCGGATAACTGCTTGCTTCCCTTATCTTTAACCCATTTTAAGTGGCCCTTTGCTGTTTCCCACTCCCCGTTTACGGCCAGATTAAGTCCAGCGTAAGCACGTGCCCATGTCTGTTGACTCGGTGTCTCCGCTGAAATCATCAGTTCTTCTATGGTGGTCTGTCCATCCAGATATCGAATCAGCTGGTAACTCCAGACGGATTGATCAGCTTGCTCAAGTGCCTCCGAGAGGATGGTACCAGCTTCGCTGCCCTGAAAGCGCGTAGCAAGAACGGCAACGGCTGCAGCTCGGCAGGAAGCGTCCATCTGCCATTCGGACGCTACCACAAATGATCTGACATCTGGGGCGACCATTTGGTAGGCACCTGTCTCAAACTGTGCAAAGGCGCGATCGAGAAATACAGCGTAAGGAACGTCTTTCATGGCTGATGCTTCCGTTAACGCGGAGATGGCTTCGGCGGTCTGTCTATTCTTGAACAACGATCTTCCGATGTAATATTGCGTGGCGGCACGGTCGGAATTCAGTTTCTGACTTATTCTCAAGGCTTTCAGAGCATCTCGAGGTTTGGCAACCCGGTCATAGGCGACACCAAGATTGTACTGTGCGTCAACATATTCAGGGGCCTTCTTCGAGACTTTCTTGAAGGCGCCTACGGCCTTTGAATTCTCCGGCAGTCTCAAATACGTCAAACCCAGATGATAATAGGCTTTAGATTCCTCTGTTTTATACTTGATAGCATTTCGAAACGCGCCTGCCGCCTCCGAGTCACGGCCCGTGGCTACATAGGACTGCGCGAGGCGGTAGTATGTAGGTCCTGACTCTGGTGCCAGTAGCAATACATCGCCATATACGAGAATTTCATCTTCGTATCGATGGAGAGTTGAGTAGGCTGCTCCCAGGCTCAGTTTCGCGTCAATGTCGCCAGGTTTGAGTTCAATTGCGTGGTTGATAGAGGCCACGGCCTTCGGTCCATTTCCCATATCGGCATAGACGAGGCCCAACCCAATCAACGCCTCGGCAAAAGATGGCTTTATGGCCAGTGCTTTCTCATATTCGGCCACAGCATCGTCGTGGCGATGCATGCTCGCGTAGACGTCGGCCAGATGGCGGTATGCCGGTGCCTGCCGCGGCTTAAGGACGATTGCCTCGGATAGCGCCTCGATGGCTTCTTCGGTCTTTTGAAGCCCCGCATAGGCAACTCCCATGTGGACCCAGGCCAGTGTCTCCTCGGGCTTGAGAGATATGGCGGCGGTGAAGGCATTGACAGCCTCCTCGAACCTGCCCCAATCGCTGTAGGCATCGCCGACACCCACGTATGCTCTGATCTCATCGGCCTTTAGTCCCACCGCTCCCTTGTACCACTCGACCGAATCCTCGTACTCGCCCTTCAGTCGGTAAGCCGAGCCCAGGCCGATATAGGCTTCAATCTCTTCGGTGGCGTTGCTGAACTGGATAGCCTTGCGATAGCTGGAGATTGCTTTACCATATGCTCCAGCTGCCTCATGGACCTGCCCCACGGTGATGTAGGCGCCGCCGATGTCCGGAGTGAGTGAGACTGACTTTTCGGCTGAATCCAAGGCTTTCTTGTGCTCTCCTTGGGCGCTGTAGACCAGGGAGAGGCTCTGGAATCCTTTGGTATCGTATGGATTAAGCTCGGTCGCTTTGGTGAAGGCTTCAACTGCCTTAGGGAAGTTACCAAGGCGCTCATGAATTTGCGCCATGCCGTAGTACGCTGCGGCATCGTTTGGTCTTAATGCCACGCCTCTTTCGGATGATTTAACGGCGTCCAC
>JABIQT010000815.1 GCA_018667995.1 Candidatus Latescibacterota bacterium | reverse complement strand
CAGAGGATATTCCATCTATCGGCTGCCTGAAATCGTCCAGCCTCCAAAAATAGACATATCCACCTGAGACCTTAACTCTATCAAAATCCACGTACGAATTCCCCCCATCCGCAAGCGTCCCCACCTTTTTCCATTCAGCTAAAGATTCTGTTGAGAAGCCTACCAATAATATCAAAATGCTTAGCGCAAGGTTCTGTTTCATTATTTATTTCCATATCCCCGGTGAGCTAGCCAATCCCGGTACGTATCTATCATCACTTGCCTGTCACCGTAGAAATACCGAATACACCACCCAAGCCCTCGCATCTAGGGTCGTAGTTCGCTCTACCAAGGCTTGCTCATGTCTGCGGCATCTCATCACCCATGGTCCATCATATCATTCCCATCGATTGCGCCTCAAATTGAAAACCGCAGGCGTGTACTTTAGCTGTGAGTGCGAGGACGGATAGATGAAGAATACTGACTCCTTGTACAACACCAACCTGTCTGACCCAGCGATAAGATCAGTTCTATCAAAGAAGTTGTTATCATGTTCCAACAGCTTCTTGAACGACGGCCTCGTTCGGTAGGCATGTACGATGAGACAACAAGATGCGCCACCGCTCCATTCCTTTATTACGATAAAGTCTTTCGATAATCGCTCGTCAATTACGAAGGAGACTTTATCGGACTTGAGTGTCTGGCTATGCAGCACCTGGCCAGATTTAACATTGCGAACGATCAAGACCTGGTCCGTGTACCAGTCAGCCATATCACCATTCTTAAGAAACGTATCTGCTGGTTTGACAATATCAAAGCGGATGCCGTTGCTGACTTTGGTGAATATCTTCAGCGGCCTTACGACACTGTAATCCATGTTCTCAGCAGATGGACCTGCCCATGCTGGAGCAGCGAAGGTTATCAGCACGAGTACCAAAGACGCTTGCCGTAGACGCCTTTGATCACTCCACAACTTTATGACCGCCACAGACAGTCCCAGCGTAATCGCGGGCCAGACTACGCACAACGAGATCAGCACGAACTCATGGTATGTGATGCCAAAGAACTCGGCTGCTACAAGGAACAGGTTGTCGAACTTCCAATACAGGTCCATGTACCAAGCTTTGAAGGCTTCCATGCTCATATGCCGACCTCCTTCGACTTGGGCAGCTTTCTATTGGCCTCTGCTCTGTGCAGCCAGTCAGATGCCAATCGCTTATCCTTCTTCACAAACGTTCCAGAGGACAGCATATGGGCGAGCCTGACCTGAGCTTCCAAGTGATCGTTATGAGCCGCTTCGTGGAGCCATCTAAGGGCTTCCATGTTGGCCTCCCGGGCGCCTCGGCCTTTGCTCAGCATGCCGCCAACTTCGTATTGGCTTTCACCATCGCCCAAGAAGGCTGCGATACGGTATAGTTTGAAGGTGAGCGTCTCATCGCTTGCGGCTTTCTTCGCCATGCTCTTGATCTGCTGCACATTGGGAAGGTGATTGGAGCTGCCCACTCTACTAAGCTTTCGAAGAGCGGTTGAGACAGTGGCTTCGGTCTCATCAGACATTACGCATTTACCCGTGGCCATGTTCTCCAGCATTCCCGTCGGGCAACCAATATCGGACAAGACCACACCGCTGGTTGATGGAGAGGATGGCCACAATGCGATTATGAAGATGGTAGCAACAAGGAGGCCCGCTGAACCTAAGGCACCACCAACAATGCCAACCCCGATATACTTCCACTTCTTACGGGATGGCATCGAACTGCCTCCGTAGATACCTGTTCTGGCGCCACAGCGAATAGCACCAATACATCAGGGTGAGCGTGAACACTGGCCAGGCCACACAGAACAGCCACACGTTGATCTCTTCGTAGGTGATGCCGAGGAGCTTTGCCAACTCGACTAGTGCAATCACGCACCAATTAAAGATGGAATCTATCCAAACGATACCGCTATTTGCCATAAGTCCTGTCCTACCGAATTACTTCGCCCAATCTTCAAACTTGCCATCGTCCTTGGCCCAGATGCTCTCGCCACGTAGATCAGCTGGATCGATGTCATCGTCCTGAGTTGATGTAGTTGTTGAAAATGAACTGCTTTCTCTTTGCTTATAGGAAGCCGCAGCAGTCGAATGAACTTGTGCTTGGTT
>JABIQT010000527.1 GCA_018667995.1 Candidatus Latescibacterota bacterium | reverse complement strand
TCCCTTGGCGATTTTCAACACCGCGATGACCGCGTCAAGTGGCAACTGCGAGATCTCCGTGGTAACCATGCCCGCCGATCTGATATAATCCCCGAAAATACCATCGATGTCTCCGCCTGATGTCGTCCCGGTAAGGGCGCGCGCCATGTAAATAGCACGATTGGCATCCACGGCCACATTGACTACCGAAAATGAGGATGGTGCACCCGCTTTGACCTGAATGGCACTAGTGTCGATTCCATGCCTTGCCATCTCACTACGAATCATAGATCCGTACCGATCATCCCCCTGAAAACCAAATAACCCCGTTGGAAGGCCCAGTAAATTCGCCCACGCGAGGTGATTCAGTGTCACACCGCCAATCACTTCCTTGACAGCGGCACCGTCTTCATTCAGAAGGATATAGGTCTTTTCCTCTTGGGCGGCGATCTGGTTTACACGGTAAATCACGTCCACGACGTTACTGCCTATACCAACGACGCGTTTAGACTGATCGATATTGAAATGCATATTTCCTCCTCGACCAACCGGTCTCGTTACCCTAAACAAGGGCAATTAGAGTACATTCTCAAATCATGGCCCTGACGGTACATGCCACATCTTTCACAGCGACGGTTTTCCAATGATAATCTCATTCTTGGGCGTCGCGTCCGACGGATTCATGGTAAAATGGGCGGTCTCATACCCGACCTCTTCGGCAGCGAGGTTTCGGTCCAGATTGATGAATCCCATACACCGCTTTCCACGCCCGTGCTGCTCGCTACTTTCGTCTCGGCAAGTCCAGTCTGCCGCGCTGGCCAGCCAATCATACTCTTGTCGATCCAAGACGTCCGCAAATAGGCGGCTGCGGGGATACGGTAGACTGCTGCGTTGGATAAATCCTATGCAGCAGGGAGCCATTACGTAGACGGCACCTCGCTCCAGACACAACTGCTGCGCTTGATCCGTCCCGTCACCGCATAAATGCAGTCCCATCCCTATCTCAAAGGGAAATGTGACCTCCTGGACGAATCCAGGATACAGAGATACATTCTTTAATCCAGATTGTTCAATACGGCGCCGGGCAATATCGACGGTGCGCGGTTTCTTGTCAACGATATAGACCTGGCTTTCCGGAAAACACGCAGCCACCGGGAGACCCAGGTTACCTGAACTGGCTCCAAAATCAACAATGACGGAACCAGGCCGCACCACCCCCCTGAGCATATGAACTATGTTCTCCACCTGCCAACGCTTGCGCTGGGCCCTCAGTCCCTCCATCATTCCCCCCGTAGGACCCACTTCCGAAGGTACCGCATCCCATTCGACCGGGACGATCTCAGGCGACAGTGGGCAATCGAGATGAATTCCTGCGGATTCCAAACGATCAAGAAGGTCTCGCACAGTGGACCAGGAAGGCATCGGGCTCCCTCTCGTAGCTTGCAAGGTTGGTCTACTACCCCAGCCGGATTTTTAATTGATCAGAATGAGTGCCAAAACGGACAGCCCAATGCCTACGTAGGCGTAAATGCCAAGTTTCTCTTTCCAAACGATGGTGGCCGCAGCCGTTGTCATTGCGACCCCCGCCGCACTTGTAAACGGGAAAACCAAGGTACCGGGCAGATACTTCAGCGTCATTGCAAGGCTAAAGGTAGCAAGGAGATTGCAGGCGCCCTGCAAGATCCCGTGACCATAATCTCTACGCTGAAGTATGATCCCCTGCTGTCTGATGAAGAGGAAACTCAACAGGCCAGCCACCCCGAATAGCGAGGCGAGATACACCGTCTCCTGACCCTGCGGCGCCACCTCGCGGAATAGCTTAGGAGATAAATGGCAAAATCCCGTAGCTACGAACAATGCGCCGATCAGCCAGACCGTACTGCCCAATGAAGTGTCCTTACCAGAAACGCCTACACTGAGGAACGGCAACGACAGACAAACCAGGAGTATTCCGACTGTTTGGATCATACTCGGAGATTCGTGCCATATGAATACTGAGCAGAGAATGGGCACAAGCACTCCCAGACGAACGATGGCCATGGTTATTGCTATGCCTCCCTGCTTCACGGCGATCACCAGGAACCAGAATGCAACTACATAGAAAACGCCGGTAATTCCACCTATAAGGATCGTAGCCAAGTCCGGGTTCCAGGATGAATCAAGTATCAGGATTGCCCCACCCGCCAATCCGGCAAACATGTAGTTGATGCTACCTACGGCCAATGGATTCCGGCCGGTATGTTGCGCAGACTTGACGACTAGACCGAAGACAGAGGCAAGCACTGTCGCAAGAAGTAGAAAAATGAATCCCGTAGCCGTTTGAGTAACCCCTTTACACAAAAAATCCTGCCGTGAAACGGCAGGGCAATTTGGGTGCTCCAGTGATAGGTGGGAAATCTCTTATTCGCTGTTGTCCGGTTTGAGACTGTTCAAAATGGCATCATATCGCTGTTGGATTTTCGCTTTGGCAGCTTCGACAAGAGTACGTGTTTCAGCACTAATTCCTTCCACTGGCACGTGAGATAGACTCTCAAAGGTCTCTTCGTACCACTGCTCCCAGGCCGATAGTATCTCTTGCTCTTCGGCGTATTGAGTGGCCACATTCCCACCACTGTCGCGCGCAGCCTGCAAAGCATTTCGACTGTTGCGCTCCTCACCATCGAATCGTATCTCAGCACTCGCCTGGATATCAGCCAGCATTCTACCAACCGTCGCATTATCTGCGTTTGCCAACGTCAAAGCCGCGGTCGAGACAGCCACACCAACGTGCTTGAGTTCATCCGGATCCACCTTGTCAAGATCGTCCAGACTGGTGTGATAGAAATAATCTGGAAAGTGCCAGCTCAGGACCGCAGGAAGTCCACGCTTCAAGAATAGGTCATGATCACTCCCTCCCTCCCACGGATTCGTGTGGACGTCCCATCCTGTTGCTGCAGCTCTTTGAAGGCAGACACTGAGAAAGAAATCGTTGAGGTAGTGGCCGCGTATGTCTGTGCGGTCTACAGCGCCAGCTCCCCAAGGCGTGTGTTCGTCAGGAGGACGTAGCCAGATAGCGGAGGGATCTGGCATCCGCTCCAGGCGAAACGGACCACCGGTGATCTCGGTTTTTTCGCCCACCATATCCACCACGAACACGGCCTGAACGGCAGTAAGGGCTTCTGGATTTCGGTTCATCCACAAGGTCGTCCCCTCATACTCGTCAACCCAGAGGAAGGTGATGGTGCGACCGGGCGGCATCAACGATCCCTGCTCTATCAATGAATTCATGGTCCTGGCGATCTCGAGCATGGTGGCTGAGCCGCTGGCATTGTCGTTTGCGCCAGGTTTCTCGTGGTCAATATGCCCCACCAATACAATTCGCTCATCGGGTTTTGTTACACCTGGAATCTCTGCCACCAGCGTCCTACGCGTCCCTTTCTCAAAGGACGACTTGATCTTCACCTGGGCTCTAACCTGCATTCCCTGCCGCAGTCTCCGAGCAAAGTAATTGAACGTCTTAGTGGATACCATCATACCGAAAGATTTTCGGCTCGGGTCATAAGGTATATCACCCGAGTGAATGGCATCAGGGAACATGTCTGGCCGGTTGTAGCCCTGAATGTACCCCGAGAGTATTCCCAGCGCTCCACGTTCCACGACTGCTCGTCGGTAGAGCATTCGAGGTTCGCCTCGACCCAGAACGATCTTGCCCTTCACGTCTTTGTTCCGATAGTCTGACGCGCGCGTGCCCGAACCCACAAAAACGACCTCAGAAGTGACATCCGTGGTGAAGGAATTCAAGCACAGGGTCATGGGTGTTTCATTGAAGGAATGCAGTAACTGCCTGTCCGGCTTTACAACCCGGAGTTCACCTTGGGAAGGCGTCCAGACGGGGGTGTTTATGTCCTCTTCCTCAATCCAGTATACCGACGGTACACCGGGCTGATCGCTGAATCCTGCCCTCGTCAATTGATCCACAGTATAAGCCAGACAATCGTCGAATGATTCCCCCCCGGCTATACGCCAGAACTGCGAGTAGTATGCTACGTCATCGAAAGCCCTACTACCACTAAAAGCCCCATCAACTAACTGATACGTTGTTGAATCCACGACACCTGCTTCAACGGCTGCGTTGCCTATCTGCAATGAGAATATCGTGGCTATCAGTATTTTTCGTAGACTTTTAGGGTTCGCAAGAATCCTGTGGGAGGACTGCATCGTGATTCGGGTAAAACTTCGATAGGTGCAAAGGAGGATCTGTGGGAGCATGAATTGGCACCGAGGGGCGACTGAATGCGTGAGAAGAGATCATTGGCCAAACTAATGATCGGCTGATCGCTTCACAAGCTATAATTTCCCGCCCCGAGGCGGTGATTTCTTGCGGCACAAACAGCAGAAGCCGAATCCGGTGGTCCGGATTCGGCTTCTGCTATCGTACCTACACTGGTAGATACCACAAATAGGGACGGAGCCGCTAGTTGCCTATTAGCAGGATGGCCAGCAGGAGTAGCAGTCCGGTACCAGCGGCGACCTTCCAAAAAGTTGCGGTAGAAGGTTGAGACATGTGTGCCCCCTTCTGCAAATGGATCACCACACGAAGCTGATTCTGGCCCACACATTTACAGAGAAATCCGGATAACGAAAAGATATGACTCGAGGAGGAGTTATCGATACCCAATGATATGCACCAAATGTGTGAGCTGTCCAAATAATAGCAGGAAAGCGAGATCAGATCAATCGGGGATAACCTTAGGAATTCAGAAAAATAGCTTAGTTTGGAATGATCATTACCCGGAATTGAACGTCAGTTGTAGAGAGCCACCGCAGATACTACTCAACTTGTGGACGTAAGCAATTCTCCAACCCGACGCACCAGGGTGGTTAGCTGGAAAGGTTTCTTGAGTAAGGGTATGGGATCATCAAATTCCGAGGTGTCCAGAATCGACATATTAGACGCCCCTGATATGAACATCACCTTGACGCTTGGATAGGCGGCCTGGACCCGCTCGACGAACTCAACGCCGTTCATCAGAGGCATGATAAGATCCGCTACTATTACGTCGACTCCTCCGTCGTTCTGGTCCAGACAGGCCAGTCCCGTTATTCCGTTTGAGGCCTCCAGAACGATATATCCGGACTGTTCCAGGCCCGACCGCAACGCAATTCTCAGTTCTTCCTCGTCATCCACTACGAGAACTGTGCGAGAGTTTTCAGCAGCCTGATCGTCGATATCAATCTTCTGCAATTCCATACTGACATGGGATTCTGCGGATGTTGTTTCGATCTTCGACAGATCCGATTCGGATTCATCTTCGACGGAAAGTTTCTTTGTCTTAAGAACAGGAAGAAACACGGAAAATGTCGTGCCGGCCCCTATGCTGCTCGCCACCTTGATAGCGCCGCCGCTCTGGGAGACGATGCGCCGAACCGTTGCAAGCCCAAGTCCAGTCCCCCTGCCGCCGGTCTTGGTGGTACTCCCCCTCGTGCTTGTCGCCGTTCTTGAAGTACTTGATCCCCCAACCGTGCGCCGCATCGTCTTCCCATTCCCCGTCGTAGACGTCTCCCGAGTCCATCTTTTTCACCCCCACGCCGCACATTTTCCCGTTGGCCCAGGTGCCTTCGAACGTGTCCCCGTTGCTCCACTGGTAGGTCCCATACCCTTCCCGGTTGTCCTCCTTGTACTCTCCCTCGTGGCGATCGCCGCACGCGAACGTTTTGACGC
>JABIQT010000299.1 GCA_018667995.1 Candidatus Latescibacterota bacterium | reverse complement strand
GGGTTCAGACTTAACCGGTCGATCAACAGGGCATCGATACTGGGTGTGGCTATACCGGTGGTGGAGACGAATATGAGGTGGTCGATATCTTCAGGCGAAAGAGCAGCACGACTCAAACAGTCTTCAATAGCAGCTGAGGACAGATCCAGTGCCGAAGAAATATAGTGCTTATTGCGCTCAGGAAATGAATGAGTCTCTGCAAACCAATCCGGTGTGGCGGCGCTGTAACGAGTATGCACCTGCGCGTGGTCGAAGACCTTGAGCAGACTGTCAAGGTTATCGAATGCCTCACCGAAAATCTTCCGTGTAAGCTCGCGAGCATCTTCCTGGGTAACAAGATTCGGGGGTACTGCGGTGCCGACAGATACAATCCTGGGCATGGGCAAAAACTCCGATATGAAGGGCCAAAACAGAGCAGACAATAACCGGGCTGGTCGGAAGTGTGTCAATATCTTTCATGTTGCAGGATTGTTACCACAGAGGTTACTTTGGCGGGACCGAAACTGGCCTGGAATGGGGAAAATATGATGCAGGAAGCATTAAAGAAAAACTGGCTTCAGAGAATAGGACACCACCTGACGCTCCGCCTGAAGGACAGTCGAAGATTGTCAGGTTACCTGTTGAACATCGCAGACCAGGAACTCGAGATCCGCGAGTCGGCGCCTGGCGAGTGGAATAGTCTCGCGGGCGATCACATAACGTGTACCTTCGGTGACATCGAGGCCGCCTTCGATAATTCCATGGAAGAGATGGTCGAGACGACCGACTGAATGTGGCTGCCGCCGGTCCACACAGGCCTAGTTGAACAGAATCTGCTCTTGTAGATCTTTCCGAGAAACCTCTGCCCCTTTTGCCACGTAATGGCATACGTAAACCCGCCGGAAACGATCGGAGGTTTTATTCATTCGAGACTCGTGAATCAACCTGCCGTGAAAGAATACAGCGCTGCCCGCAGGAGCACGAACCGGCACGACCTTGCTGTAGTCTACGTCGACTAACTCGTCGGTCCAGTCCTCGAACTCAGTGGTATCCACAATCTTACCACGCTTGAGAAGCGGACCGCTATTGGATCCTGGAACAACCCATATGGTTCCGTTATCATCGTCGGCGTCATCGAGGGCTATCCAGCATGCGGTCAGTGATTCCGGATCGCTGCCGATATAGCTGGTGTCCTGGTGAGAAGCCTGACCGGGCGTTCCCGGTGCCTTAAAAAAGAACATACTCTGAATACCTGCCGCCTCCGTTCCCAGAAGATCATGTAAAATCCTGCCGGCTCGTGGTAACCGCATGGTCTCCATGGACAAGTCATCGTGCTGATGGGTCTGAAAGAGCCGTTTCCAATACAAATCGGGACGGGAATCGGGATCTCTTGGCTCAAACCATTCCACGCTCTCCTCGCCAGAGTGCACGCGCATGAAATGCGCTACAAGCTCTTCCCGCTGTGCGAGCGAGACAAAGTCCTCTACAATTACAAATCCATTTCGGTGATACTCAGCCACTTGTTCGGACGTTAGTTCCTGCAGGTCTGTTGTCGTTGTCATTCTATTCCTCTCGACTGCTGTCTGTTGGCGTTGTTACTACAGTGATACGGATTTATCGATAAGAGCAGCGTTGGTAATGGTTGGTTTCACCATCAACTGCTCTGCCAGGTCGTTAGAAGGGTTGAACTTATACCACAAGCAGACAAAGGCACAGTTCTATTAGAGGTTGAATCGCACCGGGAGGCGCTGTTTTTGCCGATAAGCCCTGTGTCTCCTTACTTAGCTCAGCGCTTTCACGATAGCATCTACATCGTAAACACACCCACCCCAGGTGCCGCCGCCCACGTTTTGCAGGGCCGCCCAGAGGCGGGTATCATCCGGGATATCGGGATCAGGAGCGAGGTCGCTTCTCGGAGATCTGGCGGCCAGGATTCGGGTTCCTTCCTCTGGTGACACACGTTGATCGCCACTTCCGATGAAATGTAACGAGCCCTCGAGGGTGTTTCGATTGATGACGATTTCAATGAGGTCACCGTCTATAATCTTCCCAATGGGACCGCCCGCAAGTGCCTCTGGCCCCACATGGCCTATACAAGCACCGGTGGAGACTCCGGAGAATCTCGCATCAGTTACTACGGCAACTTCTTTGCCAAAAGGCAGGTGTTTGAGCGCCGAGGTGATCTGGTAGGTCTCCTCCATGCCGGCTCCAATGGGACCACGACAGATGAGAACGAGCACATCGCCGGCTTTTATGCTCTGGTCGCCCTGCTTCTTAATAGCGGCAATGGCGTCTTTCTCCTTAGTAAACACGCGGGCTGGCCCCACCTTGCGGTACACATTGTCTTCATCCACCACGGTGGGATCAATGGCCGTACTCTTGATCACGGCTCCCTGAGGTGCCAGATTGCCTTTGGGGAAAGTGACGGTGCTGGTCAATCCCTTACTTCGGGCACGATCGGGATCCATAATGACGTCGCCCGGATCCACACCATCCGTCTCCTTCAAGCGCTTCCTCAAAATGCTACGGCGTTCTGAATCTTCCCACCAGTCGAGCATTACGCCAAGGGTCTCGCCCGACACGGTCATGCTGTCCTCGTGCAGCAGATCCATCTTGCGCAGGTGCAACATGATCTCCGGCACGCCGCCTGCCAGAAACAGGCGCACAGTGGGGTGGTTCATGGGGCCGTTGGGCAATACGTCCACAATCCTCGGTACACTGCGATTCACCTCACTCCAGTCCTCAACAGTTGGTCGCTTCAGGCCCGCTGCATGAGCCACAGCAGGCACATGCAACAGAAGATTTGTCGATCCGCCCGTGGCCGCGTGTACGACCATAGCGTTGTGAAGGGCTTTCTCGGTTATAATGTCACGTATGGCAATGCTCTCCGCCTCGAGTCTCAGCAGAGCCCGCGCGGAACGACGCGCCATGTCCTCCCAGATCGGCTGTCCCGACGGAGCCAAGGCCGTATGGGTAAGGGAGAGTCCGAGAGCCTCCGCGACGACCTGCGAGGAAGCGGCAGTACCCAGGAACTGGCAGCCACCACCCGGTGAAGCGCAGGCTCTGCACCCCATGTCAGCCGCATAGTCGAGTGTCACCTCTCCATGGGCGAAGCGAGCGCCTATAGACTGGACCGTTCCGGCATCTTCACCTTCCGCCGCAGGAAGCGTCACGCCGCCGGGAACCAGGACGCAGGGCAGATCAACCATCGCAGAAAGCGCAATCATCATGGCCGGCAGACCTTTGTCGCAGGTAGCGACACCCAGCACGCCGCTGCGCGTGGGCAATGATCGGATCAGGCGCCGAAAGATGGTAGCCGCATCGTTGCGGTAGGCCAGGCTGTCCATCATGGCCGTAGTGCCCTGGGAGCGCCCATCGCAAGGGTCGGTACAGTAGGCTCCGAAGGGGGTATTTCCGAGGGCGGACAGTTCTTCCGCCGCAGCCTGCATGAGCAGCCCCACCTCCCAATGCCCCGTGTGATATCCCAGCGCTATTGGTGTGCCGTCTTCGGCCCTGATCCCGCCCTGTGTGCTCAATATCAGGTACTCTTTACTACTCAACGCACCCGGATCCCACCCCATGCCAGCATTTTGGCTGAGGGCAAAGATATCGCCACTGGGACGATCGATGAGCATTTCAGGACTCAAAGGCAAAGCCCCCTGAGGTCCGGCAGCAGAGGTACTGACGTCGTATAGTCCGGGTGTATCACTGGAAACGATGGAGTCGAAGGTAGGTGTTGTGGAACGCGTCATAGATTCCCCGAAAAGTGTTACTGGAAATGGGTAAGCGGGCATGCATTCGCAAGCGTTGCCACCACAAAATAGTCGTGATAGGTACCTTCGTCAATCCGAAGATGCGCCAGGGTTTTCGCTTGACAGGTCGGGGCATCCGATCTATTATGGTCGCGCATAAGACAGGCATTCGGGGTGTAGCGCAGTCCGGTTAGCGCACCTGCTTTGGGAGCAGGGGGTCGGGGGTTCGAATCCCTCCACCC
>JABIQT010000812.1 GCA_018667995.1 Candidatus Latescibacterota bacterium | reverse complement strand
TTGTGTCCGTTTGAGGCGAATGCATCGATATTGGGCGTGCGGGCTTCGGGGATTCCGTAACATCCGAGATGCCGGCCGAGGTCGTGGCAGATTACCACCAGGATGTTTGGCATTTTCATAGCCATGGTTGTTTACGCCTTTCAAAATTCGGTAAGAAATCGGTAACCATCACCTGCCTCCCTGTGTGCCGCTCTTCGGGTCGACCATGATTCCTAGGGACCGATCTTTAGTTAAGTCGACTCATCCTCGCGGTCAACCTGCAGAAAAATGATTTGTTTTGACATTTAAGACAAATTACTCTTTTATTATCTGATCCAACTTCTGAAACTACCCAATAGCATATCTATAGAAAGATTCCATCGGGTGCTCTCGCACGTAAAGCATGGCGGTGTCGCACTCGAACGAGGCTATGATGGCACGCGTGTCATCCGCATATGTCGATTTCCGCCCAGCGTTGCTGCTTTCGTCATTGCACACAGGATTCTCGTTATAGTTCCGCCTGGGTATATATGATTGGTACTATCAGAGACAGCGCTTCCGGCATTTTCATCTCGACAGCAACTCGGGGGACGGTTGCCTTGTGGTCCGATGCACCTGCCAACTCACTTACTGCCTTCAGATGTCTGACAATGCGGACGCCCACCGATTTCGTTCCATTCAAACCTACCAATGCTTCATCTGTTAGATATCAGACGTAAAGAGCTGGATTGAAGACAATTACCAGAATTTACCGGACGAAGCCAGCGGCAGAAACTGGCATGTTAATACCGTTAGTTCCGGCTCATACATCAAGAGGATCCAGGCGGTCACACACGCGATGATACAGAGAATATGTCATTGGCCTTCTCATGGCCGCCGCAACCACAAAGGTTCAATCGCATGGTTCAAGCAATGTCTTCTCGCCAACGTCTGCTGACCGCATTGCGAGGCGGCACACCTGACCGGGTACCGGTTGCACCATTCGGGCTCGGTAATCTCGAACCGGACAGCGCGATGGCGAATAGACTGATCGCCGTCACCGATCCCTTCATAACGACAGGGGGAGGCGGCGATCCCTTCATGGGTATCAACGTCCCGGCAACCGTCACCCAGGATGGCGACACCACAATAACGGTGTACCATACACCAGCAGGAGATCTTGTGCGCCGTCACCGTAGAACAGAGGTTACGTCCGCCACTGTGGAATTTCCGTGCAAGGACGCCGGCGATGTAGAGAAACTGCTGTCGCTGGCCCATGAACCGGCAACTCCCGACGTGGCGGAGTATCTGCGATGGCGTCAGCGCGTGGGTGATGAAGCGCTGGTGATGGTTGGTGTAGGTAATGCTGTGTGTTTTCCGGCAACCATGTTATCGCCGCAGGACTTCTGCCTGCTCTGGGCGGACGCCCCTGAACTTATGGCTCACATGACGCAGATAGCGTCCCAACGTCTCAACGCATTCGTCGACCTGCTGTGTAACTCCGGTGTGGACGCGTTCCGCATCGTGGGCGGTGAGTACGTCACGTGTCAACTTGGTCCAAAGGCGTTTGAGAGCTTGATTGTGCCCTTCGACTCCGAGCTCTGCGGTATCATGCGCCACTACAATGCGATTGCGTACTACCACAACCACGGTCCGATCATGGATTGGCTCGAGCCGATTGCGGACCTGGGTATTGACGCCCTGGATCCCTTGGAGGCCAGTCCCTGGGGTGATTGTGATCTGAAAGAGGCCACGGACCGTATTGGAGACCGAGTCTGCCTGGTCGGAAATCTAGACGACATGGAAGTCCTGGAGCAATGGGATTCTGGTGCTGTACGATCGTTGGGACTCCGCAGATTGAACGAAGCAGGCGAAACGGGATTCGTTCTCGGCGGTACCGCCTCCGGGACCTACACCGAACACGCTGCGGGCAATTTCATTGCTCTCGCGGAGATGCTGAACCCCTGTGATGGGTAGACAAGTTTATCGTGAGTACGGTATACCGCTTAGGGGACATCGACGTTCCAAAACTCGTAGAACCCATGGCACACGACTTTCCAGGCAGGCGGCGGACATCCTTCGAATGATACCTGCCTGAATGCTTCGCGATCCTCTGTGTCGTAATCCACACCACTCAGGATCACCACGCCCAGGAATCCGCGTACCATTTCGGCATATTGTCCAGGCGTACATTCCTGTCAACCTCGTGGCTGCCAGATCAACCGCCGGCCAATCTGGTTCACTATACTTCAGGACCTTCCCCACACGATCACTGGGTCTCATTATGAATGACGACTATCAGGCATTTTGCGCGAAAAGACTCAGTCGTTCTCAATGAACGCCTCGTACACGGCCACCGCGTTCTCGGTCGGTGTCTCGGGTTGAAGGGCCTTCGCCGCAGCGAGAATGTACCCACCCCCGGCACCCATCTCACGTTTCAGGTGGCGCACCTCCTCTTGAATAGCGGCTGGGGTGCCGAAAGGAATAGTGCTCTGGCTCCCGAGGCAGCCCCAGAAGGTGATTTCGTCACCCCAGCGGGCTTTGAGCTCATAAGGGTTCATTCCGGTTGCCTCGGGTTGTACACTCTCCAATACATCGAGTCCGATTTCGATGATATCTGGCATGATATCCGCAACGCTACCACAGCAATGCGAGATAGTGAACTTGCCCTGGGCATGGGCAGCCTCGTAGATTTTCGCATACCGGGGTTTCATGAATTCTCGCCATCGCTCGGGCCCCAACATCACCCCTCGCTGCTCTCCCCAGTCGTCGCCGAACATTATCGCATCTGCGTCCACGTCTTCGCACTGGGCAATCTGAGCGAGGTAGAGATCGGTCAGGCGGTCCAGGACTTGGGCGAAAAACTCTGGTTCGGCGACACAATCCATCATCGCCTCCTCAAAACCGCGCATTCCCCAGTAGGTCTCCCACAGTCCCCAGCCCATGCCTATAACTGTGAAGCTGTCCGGATGCTTCTCCCGTGTTCTCTCGGCAGATAATCGTAGTTCGGGATTCGCAAACGCCTCGGCGTCAGGAAAATCGTATCCTTCGAGCGAAGGCGTCTTCAACGCCGGTTCCTCAAGATGAAACGGCCGAAGGTCGGTGCGCCAGAGCGAGCCGAATAGATCCCGGTCATGTGTTTCGCTAACGGGATCGCTTCGTCTCCGGTCAATTCCCCCACATGAGACAATATACGGGACGAGTGTATCGCGCCACTCCGAGCTGCCATAATACTGATCAATGCGTTCTCCTACGCATTCCTCGAAGTACAGAGTGAACGGTACCCGGTCCGAAGTCTCGTGCCTGATCTGTGCCAACACACTGTCTCTTGGTGTCATGTTCCCTCCCCACTGATATCTGATGTCACCTGCCGAAGGTCCAACGGATCGTACCGCTGCTGATTACCGACCGATACTCATCTCTCGATTCCGATCAGTTATCGGTCCGCATACTATTACAGCTGCAAGGTGTCTACCGAAACTGGATACCGGCCGTACTTTCCCACCATTTCCGTAATGCGTCGCACGCGATCCAGCTTTGCCCCTGGCATGACATTGTCCGCCACTCCCATGATGAAGGCATCTCCGGGGGCAATTGCTCGAAACATGTCGGCCATATATTCCTCGAATTCCGAGTCAGAATACGGATCCTCAAGTATCGTTGATGGGACACCGCCCCATATTATAATCCGCTTTCCCCAGGCCGCACGCGCTTCCTCAAGCGTTGTCTCAACCATGGGATGGTTCACAAAGCACTCGACCATCCGGAAGCCGGAACGATCGATGTGCGAAAGAATCTGCCGGGTGTCGTTGTCACCATGCAGAACCAGCGTTTTCCCTCGGCTACGAAGGATCTCAGACAGCTCACGATAATACGGAAGAATAAAGCGCTCATAAATGGGCGGCGGAGTCATCTGACTGGAGAAGTGGACACCGTGGAGGATCAATTTGGCCGGTGAATCTGCTATGAGCGGCCACACGTCCTCCCTGTCTCGCTGGGTCATCAGCGCCAATAGACTCTCGACCTCCTTCGGATAATCGTTTAGATGGTAGTATGCTGCACCATAGCCTGCCCACCCCCGCATCCAGCTATGGAAGGGACAGTCGCCGCAGGCCACCAGCGGATAACCATCGTCTCCGATATCCCTCTCATAGTCCTCATAGGCTTCGTAGGTGGGGGTATAGCTGTTGTGTTCGACCAAGTACTCAACTGCTGCATAGTCTTCGCGCCCCTTTAAGGCGAAGTCCACCTGGAGATCCGCGATACCGGCTTGACGCAGCAACTCACTGCCCTGCTGGCGTGTCGATACGGTGCCGGCAGGAGTGTCGTATTCGGTCAATTCCTCCATTTCGTTAAGCTTTCTGCGTCTTACCTGTACCCCATCAAGGGAAGTCTGGAACACATGACCGTCGCGTGCGGGATCCCCCAGGCCCAGCTCACGTTGGATTTCGCGTAGCGAGAGATCACGGAATTCTTTGGGAAGTGATCCGGCCCTCGTATGGGCGTTGTACCAAAGCAGCAGACGCGGTATCCATGGAATCCTGTCAGGCGGCCTGCCTGCCATAATACTCAATATTCGTTCACGATTGGTCACGATTGTACCTCCCATAATAAAGTAGAACGCAGATAGCGAGGCATTGGAAACGGGCCCGTATCATGAGACCCCATTGAATTCATTCACGGCGTCAAACATGGCAACCATATTGTCGACAGGAGTATTGGCCTGAAGATTGTGGA
This sequence comes from Candidatus Latescibacterota bacterium, assembly GCA_018667995.1. GTDB lineage: Bacteria > JAAXHH01 > JAAXHH01 > JAAXHH01 > JABIQT01 > JABIQT01. The sequence continues at coordinate 7,951 of JABIQT010000812.1, read as the reverse complement.
TTGAGTTAAAGATAAATCCTCCATGTTCCGAGAAGATCTCACATCTGTGGAGTACTTCGGCACGCACGTCATCTCTCGTTCCGAACGGTAGCGTCTTCTGGGTGTCCACACCTCCTCCCCAGAATACGAGATTATCGCCGTATCTCTCTTTCAATGACTTCGGTTCCATGCCTGCTGCCGAACATTGTACTGGATTCACAATATCGAATCCCGCGTCGATAAAATGCGACAGGAACGTCTCCACCGCACCACACGAGTGTTTGAACGTCTTCCAGGAAGTATGCTTGTGTATCCAGTCGTTCACACGTTTGTAATAGGGGAGATAAAGTTCGTCGAAGGTCTCCGGCGAACAGAAGGTCGAGACCTGTGTTCCGAAGTCCGTACCACAAATAAAGAGGACGTCAATGGTATCGCCTACTACCGCGTGGATCTTTTCGAGGTTCGCCAGCCCGATGTCACATTGACGCGAGAAGACCTCATGGATATAATCCTGACGAGTCAGGGTCGAGATATACCATTCACTGATATCACGAATCCCTTTGGGATGTTTCAGAAACGGCGCCGGCACCAGTGCTATATCCCCGAATGCGGTGCCGCCGAACGTCCCTATTCGGGCTCTGGTAGAGGCGGATACCCGGTCCTTCTCACGCCCGAAGTACTGCAGATCTTCCTCCGTTATGGGCATGAATTCCTCCATGTTATCCTCGGGATTGAGCCTGTCCTCATCTATCGTTTCTTGGCGAACGATCGTGTCGAAAAAGAAACTGCTCCGGGGCATGCGCCCGCTTGGGGGAGCTTCCGTGTCTCCTTCCGGATACAGAATCAGGTCGCCGTTTGCGTCTGCCGTCGTGTTAAAATGCTCCGAGACCAGGACTTCCTGGCCCCAAGGGGTCTGAAACTCCTTCCAACGCTCATTCGCGAAACCAAAGAGGGTGTTTCGCGGCACCACGCCCTCTGTGTCTATACCCAGTACATCAAGCAGGTCGTCTTCAAGCAATCCCAGCATCTGATATGGTTCACACACCTTTACTGGTCTGTCTTCCAGGCCGTAATGATCGCGCAACGCTTTGACACAGGATACGTGAACTCCTGTCACGGCCGTGCCGCCGAAATCGACAGGTATCCTGTCCGGTGTCTTGTGCTCAAGCGCCTTAAGAACACGTTCGCGTGCGTTCATCTTCTCTCCCACTGTTTGGTCCAGTATCGGACTCTGTCATCGTTTCGGAATTCCCGGCATGTGTTTGCAGAGATGGCCCTGTAGAGCGCGGAAGCCATCCCTGCCTACACTGCGACATGATTTCTATCAGGGGAATCGGTAGGCGGCACCCCATGTCGCTCTGCAGTGCCAAGCGTCTCCGGGTGATGAGGACGGGGGAATCTGCTTGGCTTTCAGTAACAATGACATTTCTGTGTGTCTTGCTGATGCGGTACATAGCAATGCTGCATCGCAATATCAAGTGAACCGTATGGTCCATCGTCGTGAACTATTGCCACCAACTCGCTGTCATATTGAGCCCTAATGACCATCATAACCATCTGAACGTATCGACCAATGATGGTATGAGGGTCTAGTAGCGTAATTCTGTACGCCGGTCGTAGCCCAGAGGGTGGAAGTCCACGACCCGGTCCAGGACACCGTCACTATCCGAACCCAAGAATGGCACTCCGGCGGGCCCTCATAGCCCATCGCTGTTGATACTCCTTCTTGCGAGGGCACGTCCTGCTCCCTTCTCAATCACCGCTTGCGTTTCTGGGACTGGTTGGAATTGAGATGAAAGGCGCTTATCCAATCGAGCTGTAGGGATTATTAGATCTTGATGTCGATTAGGTACTATAGCCTGTTAGGTATAGGGCCGAAAACTGTCAAGCCCATTTCTGCGCAAACGGTCCAGAAAACGTTCTGTGAATCAAACTACAATTCCTAATCCTTATTGAGCGCTCACGTTGAAACTGAACCTGGCCGTCTCGAACTTGGAAGGTGACTATAGCCTTCCGCCGTTCGCTGAACATCTCGCTTGGGAAGAACGAAAGAGTCGGCTCAGAGCCACAACAACCGCGCGACGATAGGAAAGAGATTGACGACTGATTCCGCCTGCCCTGTCTGCACGGTTGCACGCCGGAAGTGGATTGAGCCTTCAGGATTAGGAGTTCATTGGAACGCGGCATTGACCACCAAGCCTTCATGGTCTTACTCAAGTTCGTTCCCGATCTCAAGTCACGGAGAAATCAAAAGCGGGCCACTCCTGTTGTCCCTGTGGATTGATCCAATATCATCACCTCGACAGCTGAAGTGGTCACACAGACTAAGGTTGTCCCAATGACTGACTACAGAACCGGATATCTGACGCCGCCATCCCGACCCATAGAAAGAATGTGAGAAAGCCCACACACATTCTTCGGGCAGACAGAGATCGCGATTTCATGACGGTTCGTCACAGAGATGACTGGGAGACCAAGGCTGGTGCCAGCAGAACCATACCACTGAACAGTGCCTGTCAGGATATGCTACCTGAGTATTCCAGGATTCCCGGTTGTGAATGGGGGTTCTGGTACGGAAGTTGGCAAACTCCGCCGGAGTTCAGTAAGATTCGGAGGGCCCTGATGCAATCTGCGGGTGTGGAGGCGTTGCGGTGTCACTGTCTGAGGAACTCGTTTGCCAGTCACCTGGTGATAGCCAGTATTGATATCCGGACTGTCCAGGAATTCATGGGACACCGCAGTATTCAGATGGCGATGGCGTTCGCACAGCTTTGACGTGACCACATGGTTGCCGCTGTGGAAAACACAGCGCTCGGCGTCACCAGCGTGTCACGAAGGTAAACGACCCGAAAGAGGCGGCATTTGGCCGCATACCAGACCACCTCGACAGGACTGCTACTAGGCGCTATACACGATTAGCATCGGCGACGTTTCTGACTATATCAGCAACGAGCTCACAATGCCCAGGTTCATACTTCTCGCAGAACGAGGTCCATCGAATGAAGCTCTCGAGAAAAGCATGCGCCGTGGGACACGTGGTGGCGTCGTAGCGATGGCATCGAGATGCTGGAGGTGTCGAAAACGGGTAGATCTCCCGTTCTGCCTGCTCCTGCAGAAAGGTCAACCCCTCAGGCATGAGGTAGTATTTCCCGATGCCAATGCCCGGCACACCTTTCCTGGACAACTGATCGCTGAAAGACTCAGCGTCACAGCGAAAGGCGGAGGCATCCAAACTGAATCCGGCCATCCAACAGGAATATACGTCTTGGTAGTCCGGAATCGGTAAAGGAGTTATGCCTGGTATTTCCGACAATAAACGGGTGATCTCGCGGATCATCCGATCACGCTGCGCCACCTGGGGGCGTAGAATTTCGAGTTGGGCCAGTGAAATCGCGGCCGTGGACTGGGTCATCCTATGGGCGTATCCCAAAACGGTGTGTTCCCGTCCGAAATGAGGCCTCATTTCGCCTCCACGGCTCTGCCCCACAAACCGCAGCCGGTCCGCAAGTTCATCGTCATCCGTGACCACGCAGCCCCCCACGTCGGACCCCATGGTCTTCTCGGAATCGAATGAGAATCCACCGGCGACGCCCATAGAACCCGCATATCGTCCCTTGTATTCGCTGAAGACGGCCTGACAGGCATCTTCGTAGACGACCAGATTATGCTGATCTGCCAATCGCAGAATCGGATCCATATCGCAGACGATTCCCGTGAGATGAACAACCAGGATGGCGCGCGTTCGATCCGTGATGCAGGGCGCGATGGTGTCCGCACTGACATTCACCGAACCCGGAATCGTGTCGGCAAACGCCGGAATGTAGTGTTCGCTCAACAGGCCCTGCATGGTCCCATAATCGGTTATAGCACTTACTATGATCTCGTCACCGGGATCGAAATCGAAGGCGGCTGCCAGTATGGCCAGAGCCGGTGTGCAACCAGGGGTCGCGATGCAGTGGCGCACTCCCATTGCCTCCGCAAATGCATACTCGAACCGACCGACCATGTCGCTCGTCAACCCCGAATCGACCACCTCCTGGAGGTAGGTTGTGCAGTTGGGTCCCATGGTCCGGGGAAAAGGAGACGGCAGCGATGCTGAAGTACCATCGACAGCATCGGCCCCGTATTTTGCATGTGCACGCTTTGTGGTCATTGGAACGTAAAACCCCTGAAGCTCATTCTATACAAGATTAGATTCGTATGCAGCCCTTAGTAACTATCCATCGGTACATACTTAGCAATCAGACGGAGAGCTGAGCGGGCAACCCATGATCCGCCATCAGTGCCGCGCCCATGGACGTCTTTAACCAATGTGAGAGTCCGGTTACCGGGCGCCTGTGGCCGAAAAACCACCATCAACCATGAGCGATTGACCAGTAATCATGCTCGCTTCGGCGCTTGACAGAAAATACACGGCAGAGGCCACTTCCACTGGCTCAGCCGGTCGTCCCAGCAGGGCATATCCCTTCGTTTGCTCGCGAAGTTGCTCGGGCGAAACCCCATCGGCCGTGGCCCGACGTTCGTGGAAGTCCGTGACTGTAAATCCAGGACATACCGCATTCACGCGAATACCGTCTTTTCCGTGCGCGACTGCGAGACTGCGAACCAGGGACAAGACAGCCGCCTTAGTGGCATCGTAGAGCGGCATTTCCTCGCGGCCAATCAGCGCATTCGCCGATGAGATAATAACAATGGATCCGCTGCCCTGCGCGATCATGGTCGGCAGAACGGCTTTGCACGATTGGGCCACACCCTTGAGATTGACGGCAAGAATGCGTTCCCAATCAGCATCGGTCGCATCCAGAATACTGCCATAGACCCGGGCGCCGGCATTGGCCACGAGGGTATCAATGCGTCCCCAACGCTTCTGCGCCACATCCGCCCATTCCCGGCACGTTTCATCGCGAGAAACATCTCCTGCTCGAAACATCACTTCGCGGTCGACAGACATGGTTTCCGTCAAAGTCGCTGCGCCGTCCGCCTCGGAAACATCTCCGAACAGCACGCCGTATCCTTCATCTGCGAATCGGCGGACGCATGCCCGCCCTATGCCGGCGCCGCCCCCCGTTACAATACACACGCTTCGATGATCGCTCATCTGATCCTCTTTGATGAATCTCCTCGATGGACTATCGAGGGCGCCACGTCATTGATGTCTCGACAGCTCGAATGAGTTCGCGGATGTTTTCGGGTTGAACGTGACCGATGTTCCCGATACGAAAGGTATCGGCGACCGTGACTTTTCCCGGATAGATGACGAATCCACGAGTTTTGAGTGCGTCATAAAACGATCTGAATTCATAGTCAGGGCTGTCTGGATTTACGAACGACGTGATGATGGGGGACTGAAAAGCTTCTGGCAGCAGACACTTGAAGCCCAGCCCCGCCATGCCGTCCACCAGAAGCTGATGATTCTCAGCATACCTCGCATATCGGGCCGGCACGCCCCCTTCCAAATCCAGTTCATGGAGGGCCCGTTCAAATGCCCTGACCGTGTGGGTGGGAGAGGTGAACCGCCATTTTCCGCCTTTATGCTCCATTTCATGCCATTGATCATAGAGATCGAGGCTCAGAGATCGGGCTTGTCCCGAGCAGTCCTCGAGTACCGACCGGAGCGCGACGACAAATCCGAAGCCCGGTACGCCCTGAATACACTTGTTGGCGCTACTGATCAGGAAGTCTGCACCCAGATCGGCGACGTCCATGGGTATGCCGCCGAAACTACTCATGGCATCCAGAATGAAACATCGAGAATGCCCCTTGACCATCCTGCCGATCTCTGCTACTGGATTCAGCATTCCCGTGGTCGTCTCGCAGTGCACCGCAGCCACATGCGTGATATGGGAATCCTTCGAGAGTGTCTCGTCCAAGGCAGCTATATCCGGTTGATTCAGTTCTCCGCTATCCACCAGTTCGTATGCGATACCAAGGCGTCGCGCTATCTCTGCAATGCGCAGCCCATATGCTCCATTGGCGAGGACCAGCAGCTTTCCGTCCCTCGGAAGCGTCGTACCGATCACGGATTCCACACAGAACGTTCCACTGCCCTGCATCAATACAGAGGTATAACCAGCTTCACTGGTTGCCAGTGAGGTCAATCTCCTGCGAACATCTTGAACCAGACCGTTGTAGTCCTCATCCCAGGTACACCAGTCCCGCATCATGACCGATTTCACCGTCGGAGTCGTGGAAAGCGGCCCTGGCGTCAGAAGCAAGTACGGGTTTTCATCTTCCATAGTTCGGCTCATCCTGACTTACACCGGCGGTTTCGGCGCATAGCCACCGGATCTATTAGTGGGTTTGTACAACCATCTCTGTCATTGGTGCACAGGCAACAGCTCATAATTGGCTGTGCCTCTGTGACGCTTTTTGATACATGAGGATTGGAAAGAACTATTCATAGGATCATGGGGGAGAAATGTAAAGCGAAAAGTATGGGCACTTCCCATTTCAAAAGTGCCGATATCTCTCGATATCCCTGGCGCTCCCAGTCATAGCACGGATGACGCTCAAAGACCAATTCCGGCCGGACGGTAAGAATCTGACGCACACGATCTACGCATCCCACCTGTGCGGCATGGCATAGACTGACGGTATTCACAGAATCTTCATCCTGTGTAGGATTCAGTTCGTCGAATGTATTCTTTACCACACCAACCACCCGCTCTCGCAGTCGCTTCCGGCCGCGATCAACCGTTCAGTATTGGATAACAAATCTGGCATAACACACTCTTCCGGTGGTCTTCAGGATTCTTACCCAGCACGCTATAAAGACCCAGCCCACGCATACCTCCACGCACGCTCGAATGACATCGGCAATATGACAATGTGTCGATATTTTGACATTCCAATCATAAATACTTGTATATACGTGGTTAACCTGCGCACATTGATTCGTGTGTTTTCAGATTTACCCATGCACGAACCTCATAAACGGCTGAAATGTAAGTTGCTATGGCTTAAGGCTTCAACAACAAGACTTCGGCATGAGCTGCAACAACGAGTCCACATATCGCCAGTCTGTCAATATTTTGCCACTTCGTGACAGTCAATCCTGATCCGAAAACAACGGAACGATCAATATAAACTCTTTGTCTACAACATGTTCAAGTGGAAACCAGCCAAGGTCGATTACGCTGGCACGGTTTTCGTACTATGGTTAGTCAAGAGCGACGGAGCGAATGACAATAGAACCGATTCGTAGCAAGACGCGACAGACAACAAAGATACTCACCTGGGAGGTAACGAGATGGAAATCGCCCGCAAGCGCTTCGAAAATCAACTGACCCCGATCCTCGACACGGCTTTTCGCGTTGCACTAAACATGAGCGGCAATCGGGATGACGCTTCTGACGTGGTTCAGGAAAGCGCGCTGCGTGCCTTTCGATCCTTTCACACATTCCAGGAAGGCACCAATTTCCGAGCGTGGTTTCTCAGAATAGTAACGAACTATTTTTTGGAGTGGCGACGGAAACGGGTACGGGAACCGCTCCTGGAAGACGATCAGGACTTCGTCATCAATAGCATTCCACAGAAAGAGCCATCGGGCACAGGCGTTATGGGCCAGATGGAAGTGGACCAGGTCCAGGATGCTATTCGGAGCCTGCCGGATGAATACCGCATGGCCGCCTCCCTGTATTTCATGGAAGATATGTCCTATCAACAGATATCACAGATGCTTAGCTGTCCCGTGGGCACGGTCCGCTCACGACTACATCGTGGGCGTCGGCTCTTGAAACGGGCGCTACGATCTCTTGCTCTGAATCAAGGTATAATCAGCGCGGCTTAAGTTTCCAGACCCACGACAGATCCTCCTCCTCAAACCCACCGGTGCCAAGACACTGGTGGGTTTTGTGCTTTCAGTGTATGATGTCACTTGAAAAACCTGAATCTCACTGATATATTGGACAGATCTCGTAAAAGACCAGACTACCTGGTGGCATTATAGGGCTTTCTGGAGCAGAGGCACGTC
>JABIQT010000741.1 GCA_018667995.1 Candidatus Latescibacterota bacterium | reverse complement strand
CGGACTCACGCGGTATGACGGTACCACTTTCGAGATCCTCGACGTATCCCTCGACTACAGTTTTCTGTGGGGAAGCTGCATGGACGAGTCGGGTGACCTCTGGTTCGGACTCGATCGGCGGCCGGGTAGGCCGGCCGGAGTGGTGCGTTGGGATGGCAGTGACCTGGAGCTCATCGAGGCCGAAGGGTCTGAGGGGATATCAATTCATTCTGTTGCTAGAGTCTCTGGTCTGCTCATGGCGATCGGTCACATTTCGTACTCGGTTCAAGGTAAGAAGCTTCTTGTGCTACCTTGGCAGCTAAATGACGCGAGGGCGTTGGCGACTGTCGACGATGGAACTGCAATAGTCGCTGCAGAGGGCGGAATCTACGAGGTCTCTGCCACATCCGTAGAGAAGGTGAGTAGTGAAGGAGGAGCAGAGAGCGTTGTGGTTCGTGACGGGAAGATTTGGGCATCGACTAGTGATGGAGAAATCGCCGAATTCGACGGGCAAGGGTACAGTCAGAAACGGCAGTCGCCTATTACATCATTGTGGCGTGGCGTGCAGATTGACAGTCGCGGGCGCCTCTGGGTCTCGGGATTTGGCGGCGGCGTCTGCTGCTATGACGATTCCATCCTGAGGCTGCTAGAAACCGATGAAATGCCAGACTCCAGCGTGCTTGCCGTTGAAGTTGATACCGATGGCACAACTTGGATTGGTACAACAAAGGGGCTATGGGCGGTCTTGGCCGATGGCAGATTACTTGCCTCGCCGCAAGGGCATGGGCTCTCTTCGGCCTCGGTGACGAGTCTGTGTGCAACCGACGGAGAACTATGGGTCGGAAGTCGAAATGGCCTTGTCTATTCAATTCAGACGATGACCATTAGGTCGAGAGACAGCCCTCCCGAGTTACGTGGCCTAAGTATCGCGCAGATAGTGGCCGTCGACGGCACGGTCTACTACAGAGGGAGAGGTCCCAATAGCTTTGGCACACTCGCTCCAAGACTAAGTCAGGTCCAAGAAATTGGCGAGATTCCGATAACAGCCGTAACCGCCCTTTCGAACAGAACAGGAGGAGGGTTCTGGTTGGCTCTCTCTGGCGCCTCCTCTGACAGCAGGATCATCGGAGTCTTAGCCAATGGGACAATCGATGCTGTACTCAACTGCGAGCATTCGACGACAACTCTATATGATTCAGATGACCGTCTTTGGATCGGAGGAACGAACGTGCTCTCAACTGTAGACAGGGCTTGTCGAACGGAAAGGGTCCTGGGGATAGTTGGTATGGTTTCTTCGATTGAGGAAATTGAATCGGAGAGAATCCTCGTCGGAACGGAAGGAGGCGGGCTCGTCTGCGCTGTCGGTGAGACGGGCACGCGGCTACCATTCCCATTGATACCCCAGTATCAGGCGGTCAACGACATCTCAATCGATCGGCAGAGCCGTAGGGCAATCATAGCCACGAACGCCGGAATTGCCTGGTTCGACTACGGACAGCGACCTCCCGTCTGCAAGCGAGTCCAGATCGGCTCTTCTTACGGCTACCCCGCGTGTGAGGAAGTCGTGATTGAAGCCGGCGAGGATCATTGGGTCCAAGTATCAGCCACAAGCTCGAAGTGGAATTCGCGCAATCTCACGATTCGTTGGCGAATAGAAGGCAGAGAATGGCAGGTCTCTGACTTAAAGTTCAGGGCGAAGTTTGACCTCTTGGGAGCGCAGCATCTGTCCCTCCAGATAAGAGATCCGGATCACTCGTATTCAGCAATTCGGCGAATCCCGGTTAGAGTTGTGGAAGATGCAAGGACGATCGGCTATCAGGACGCTATCAAGTCATCTAAATCGAACATCGCGGTTTATGGCGATTCCGAGGGGACAAGAATTCTGGTTCGTCGAGCGGCTGTAGTTGCTCGTACAGATGTTCCGGTCTTAATCATGGGCGAGAGCGGGACTGGAAAAGGCGTTACTGCAAGGCACATCCATGAGGGTAGCACGCGGTCTGATGGCCCATTCATCCAACTCAATTGTGGAGGTTTGAGCGAAGGTCTCGTCGATAGTGAACTCTTCGGACATGAGAGAGGGGCCTTTACTGGCGCAATTCGATCCAGGGCAGGGGCGTTTGAACTGGCCCATGGGGGGACTCTCTTCTTAGATGAAGTGGGCGATCTCCCCCATGGGTGTCAGGCACGTTTGCTCCATGTCCTTCAGGATGGGTCGATGAGCCGCGTTGGAGGTGAGGAGCGCCAAGTGGTAGATGTTCGCGTTGTTTCAGCTACAAACCACGTATTGTCGGAGAAGATTAACGAAGGCACGTTCCGCGAAGATCTCTACTATAGGCTGGCCGCCTTCACGATCAACGTTCCACCACTCAGAGAGCGCCTTGGCGATCTGCCGGATCTTGTGATGCACTTTGTTGAAGCCGCAGCAATTCGAACTCAGAAGAAGAAGCCAACTCTCAGCAGAGAACTCATGGCGGCTCTCGAGGCGCATGATTGGCCTGGGAACATCAGAGAACTCGAGCATGCGATTCTTGCCGCCGTGGTTGTTGCTGATTCTGTATTGGAAGTCCATCACCTCCCGGTCATGGGTACAGGACAGGCTGAGGTGAAGGATGAATTCCGTCTACAGACCTTGGATGAGAATCAACGAGCATACATTGAGCGAGTATTGGTCTTAACTTCTGGACGAGTTGATGGTGCGGAGGGAGCGGCCGCGATTCTCAACATTAATCCGAGCACGTTGCGCTCACGAATAAGAAAGCTTGGTGTGAAAGCTGTGCGAAAAACCGCGAAATAGCGCGGTTGTATAACTGGATGCGTGAAATGTCGAATAGTAATATAACTATTTGTTTAATATCAACTTAAGGTTATACATGTGAACGAATCGGTCTATTTGTCGCGATATTTAACGTATTGAAGAAACCGAAGAACCATCCATAAGTGTATAAAAAACAAGGGCGTGAACTGCATTAGGCTGATTGGCACGATAATGGCAATGTCGATCTCAACGAAAGGAGATCGGCCAGATGAAGAACAATTTGATATTGGTAGTGGGTGATGTGGGGGTGTCAGCCGTTCGGAGTGCAACTAGCGAGGCCTCTGTCACTGTAGTCGAGGCCAGCGCAAACATGGATGCATGGGAGTGGGTCGAAGGCTCGGATTGTATCTTGTCCTTCTGGGCGGAAGAAGCGCTTGATCTCGACAGTCTCAAGGAATATTTCGGGACCAATGAGCTTCCAAGACAGACTGATTTCGTAGTAGTCGGAACCCCTGTAGCTGACTTTGTCATTCGAGCATTTCGGGCTGGTGTTAAGGATTACATAGTGGGACCGCTGACCGCCGAAAACATCAACCCTATCCTGAATGATTGTTGCAGGTACAGGAAGAGGGCAGGTAGTTGTCTGGCAACTAAGCTGGATGATTTCGTCGAGCAGGAATTCGGTGATCAACATTTGGACATGAACAGCGTTGCCGCGAGATTCGGCATCACGGCCGGATACGTGGGAAGGCTTTTTAGAGAGGATCTCGGTCTGACCTTCAGGACGCGATTGGCGCAACGCAGAATCAGTAAGGCCAGTGAACTGCTCATCCAAAGCGACGAGCCTCTCTACATGATCGCGGATCAATGTGGTTTCCGCACTCCATCTCGTTTTACGGAGACGTTCTGCTCCGTGATTGGCATTACTCCGAGGGAGTTCCGATACAATCGTCGAGTTGGAAGATAGCAGCCCTCGGATGCCGTTGACCTCAAGTCTAAATGGTCCTCAGGGAATGTCGGAGCACTTCGGTATTCGGGATGGCTTGCCCGATATGAAGATCGAAAGCCTTCACTGCACTGATGCTGGGAATCTCTGGATTGGCACACATTCACGTGGGCTCGCTGCCTTCGACGGGGACGACTTTCAGATATACACAGAGCGAGAGGGGGTAAGTGGGCGGAGTGTGTTTTCGCTCTGCGAGGATCATGATGGAGTCCTTTGGGTTGGAACCGATGGCGGGGTAACATCCTACACAGATGGTGTTTTTGCCTCTCACAGCACGGGCGGGAGAGGCTGTCTCTGGGGCTCTGCGGTGGGGGGGGATAACCACGTATGGTTCGGTCTTGATCGACAGCCTGGCCAAAGTGCTGCAGTCGCTCACTGGACAGGATCAGAGATGTTGGTGCACGATCTCAGTGAGACTTCGTCAGTTGGAGGTGCTAGCATAGCTTCTGTCGTTTCTCTGGGAGGAGACGTCTGGCTCGCAGGTGACGGGCTCTATGTTGCAAGGCGGGGTGTGTTTCAGCAGGTCATGCCAGACCGGGTTGAGTTCCAGCACATAAAGGTCATTGCACCCCACAGTGATGGGATTCTGATAGGATCTGCCCACGGGACGTACCTATACGAGAAGAACGAACTGAGGAGAATTGAGGCCTTAGGGGCGTCGGTAGAGGCTGCAGTCACTCATGAGGACGTAGGGACTGTCGTCTCAACGCGCTCAGGCGAGATTTTCCTTCTCGACGACGGCGTCGCAACTCAGATCTGCGATCTTTCAGTGCCTCTCTGGCGCTCCCTGGCTGTGGACGGCAGAGCGAGGTTGTGGATTGGTTCCTACGGGTTTGGATTATATCGTCACGATCGCGAAAGACTCAAGCTGCATTCGACGGAAAGCGGTCTTTCGGGTGCTCCTATCCACGCTGTAGACGCTACGCGAACCTTGTCCGTCGCGACGTCCGACGGTCTAGTTCTGCGTGATTCAGATGGGCATTTCGGTGTGGCAGATGCTTGGGTTGCCCAAGCGCATGGCAGTCCGGATGTCACTTCTGTCCTTCGGGATCGACAAGGGCTCTTGTGGATTGGTAAGAGGAACGGATACATATACACCCACGATGGCGACTCATGCGTGCCCTGCGCTGCAGACGAACGAATGGTTGGTTACGCAGTTGATTGCATGGAGGAGGACTCCGCCGGTCGAATATGGGTCGCCTCGAGCGTCGGCAGCGGCTTTGCGGTCTACGATGATCCCGACTCCCTAACGTATTTTAGCCCATCAGGGTCTCTATTTGCTCCCCCAAGGGTGTCCGCAATTGCGACTGGTCCTGCTGGAGAGGTTTACTTGGGATCTGCGCAGCCCAATGTGTGGGACGGGATTGCTGAGCTTGATGGTGAATCCTTTAGGAGAGCCTCCGGCCTGTCTGGCGTCGCCGTAAATGCCCTCTGTGTTGGCCCTGGTGGCCGGCTCTGGGTCGGGTCGAACGAGGGGCTCGCTGTTCTTGAAGAGGACTATATCCTCTCGTTTGGTATGTCTGACGGTCTGTCCTCTGAGCTGATCACGTCCCTATCATGTGATAAAGAGGGTCGGATCTGGATCGGCACGGAAGGCGGAGGGTTATGCCTCCATGACGGAGACGTTTTCCAGGTGATTACCGTGCCCGGAAATCCCTTCTGCAATACCGTATCGTCAATCGCTGAAGGCAGCTCAAGTACTTGGATCGCGACGAACGGGGGTTTGCTCGAAAGGCAGCTGGTCAAGGGGTTAGTGCGAGTTGAGATACTGGGAATCACGGCTGACAGGGATTACTCGGCCTCAGAGGATATTCAGATTCCTGACTCGGCCAGCCGGCTAACCATTAATCTCCGCGGTGTCAGCGACGTCGACGCAAGCCGCGATCTGGTATACCGACACCGCTTGATAGGCTACGACAGGGACTGGATTCAAATCGGAGTCTCGCACGTCGAGTATCCGGGATTGCGTCCTGGAGATTATAGACTAGAGGTCCAAGCAATCGACCGCGACCTGAACTACTCGGAGGTGGCAGAGCTCACTTTCGTGGTAGTTGCTGATCCTCGGCTAAACGCATATCGCGAGGCCCTAAGCGCAGAGGGTGCGCAGGGTGAGTTCGTTGGAGACAGCGATCGAATGGCAGAAGTGATAAGGCAGATCCAAGAGGTCGCATGGACGGATCTCACAGTGCTAGTTTTGGGCGAGACTGGTACGGGCAAGGGGATCGCAGCTAAGAGAATCCACGAATGCAGCGAGCGGCGTGGTGGGCCGTTCGTCTATGTGAACTGTGGGTCCCTGCAAGAAGGCCTGGTCGACAGTGAGCTTTTCGGTCATGAGAAAGGCGCGTTCACTGGAGCATTCTCCAAGAAGCTTGGCAAATTCGAGTTGGCTCATGCCGGCACCATCTTCCTAGACGAGATAGGAGATCTGCCGCTCGATTCGCAGGCGCGTCTGCTGAAGGTGTTGCAGGACAAGACAATTGAAAGAGTTGGAGGGACTCAGACCATCAATGTTGACGTCCGAGTTGTCGCCGCTACAAACCGCAATCTTGCCGAGGCAATTCAGGAAAAGAGATACCGAGCCGACCTCTTTTATAGGCTGAATGTGTTCCCAATCGAGATTCCGCCATTGAGAGATCGTAGGGAAGATACGCCGGCTCTTGCTATGCACTTCGTCGCAGCTTTCGCTTCTCATCTTAGTCGACCAGTTCCACAGATCTCCTCTGAGGCCATGGAATCAATGCTACACTACGAATGGCCGGGCAATGTCCGAGAACTCGAACATACTCTCCAGAGGGCAGTGATTCTGTCAGGTGGTGGCCTAATCTCGATGGAGATTCTAGGTATCGAGACTCGACTTGATATATCGAATAACAGGGATCCAGAAGGGTTTCTCCCGTTGGAGGAAGACGAGCGCCAGTATTTGCAACGAGTCCTTGAGCATACCGGCGGAGTGATCCACGGTCCCCGGGGGGCGGCGGCAATTCTGCAAGTGAAGCCCACAACTCTGCGTAGTCGGCTTGAGCGCCTGGGTGTGCAATTCAAGAAGAAGCAGATGCCCCCTGGTGGTAATTCTACGAATTAGCGTAGAATCAGATTGATGTGACGATATTTCGTAATGCATAGTGTAACATGCTGTTAATAAACGTATTCAGCTGAAATCATGTGCGCTATCCAAGATTTAATTACGAAATATCGTCTTCTTGATGTATGTGATCGAGATACTTAACAGATCAAACGAAAACAACTAGAAGTTGTTGTAATAACTCCACTTGAGGTCATAGCCGAGTGCCACTGTTTGTATAGGCACGCTTATTGATATGTAGTTCTCCAGATACAAGTCGAGTGTGTGTGAAACTATTCGCGACCACTCCCTATAGAACCCATCTGGAGGATGAAATGAGACGAGTAGGTACGGTTCGTAGAGCAACCGACTACGTAGTTGGAGGTATTGCTCTCCTATTGGCTTCAATAGCCGTGCGACCAGCAGACGCATTTGCAGAAGTCGCGCCGGTGACCGAGGACAGTCTTTCTGCCGGACTTGAGGCCGCACTGTCTATCGCAGAAGATGTTGATGTTGATGTTGATGGAGACGAAGTGCCGCCGTATCCGGATTGATCGGAACGCGACTCCAGAACATCCACTGTCCCCATTGATGAAATTTGGAAGTGCCGTAGAGAGGATCGGGCAAATAGCTGCCTCCCTCAGGCTAGATCGGAACAGTTTGCCCGTTCTGATCTTCTTTCACGGGCAAGCTCTCGCTCATACGATTCGTCCTCTGGTTCTGGCGAGGGCACTCCGGAATCGTGGATATCCGGTTGTTCTGGCAGGACGTGGTCCGCACGTGGTTCGCGTTCGCCAGGAGGGTTTCGAGGTTCATGATGTCGAGACTCTGCCCCAATCTCGAATGGATCAGTATGTCGAGCGCGGTGACTATGGTTACTACGATGTAGACTG
>JABIQT010000687.1 GCA_018667995.1 Candidatus Latescibacterota bacterium | reverse complement strand
TCTAATGATCCTTCAGCATGAATGGCAAGCAATTCATGGTAGCCGCCAAAGTCGGAAGCTGTGAGGTCACGAATCAGGTTCATGGCTTTCATACGATCCATGGTCGCGATGCCTTTGCGTCCCCCAAGATAGTAGTCCAGCAACTCACCGGTTTCGGGATTTAGCCAATCTGCTTCAGCGGGACCGGTAACCAATAGTGCCCCAGCTATGTCCTGAACGTCACGCACGGCCTCATGGTAGTGGGTCGCAAAGTGGTACTTGGCAATGTTCGTCGTCATGGTGTTCGGTACTGCAATACCATCAACGACGGTGCAGTCCATGGCGGCAGCGCGTGTGAGGGCGCGCACCGTTTCAGTGTAGGTAATTAGTCTCGTAGCCTTTTCACGGATGTGACTAGCTTTCTCGACTCCATTATGGACGGCTACGAGTGCGGCCGCGCCGATGAAGAGATCCAGGAGAGGCGGCTTGTAGGATACAGCCGTATATCGATGAAACTCCACGAATCCGTTTGCCAGAGGCCCGGCAAAATCCCACTCACCGGCAAGAAACACACGGTCGTTCGGAACGAAAACGTCGTCGAAAATAGTCAGTGTCTCGACTAGATGATGACGGCTGCTCACCGGGTGATGATATTCACTGTCTCCCGTGAACCCAAAAGGACTGGCTATCAGCTTGACACCCGGCGTATTGACAGGAATCGAGAAGGCAACAGCATAATCCCGGTCCTCCTCACCTATGGCCCGGGTGGGCAGCACGACGACATCATCCACAAAGGCCGTTCCGGTCGTATGGGCTTTGGCACCACGAACGACAATGCCGTCGGGTCGGCGTTCGACGATACGTACATAGTAGTCTGGATGCTCCTGCTGTGAAGGCAGGAGACTCCTGTCTCCCTTGGCATCAGTCTGGGCAACGGCGAGGCTCAGGTCTCGTGATCGACACTCGGCGTGGTATTTTCGAACCCGGTCCAGATAGTCTGTACCGTATTTCTCGTCTACCTTCCTGGCGTTGAGCGTCATTGCAAAGAGGGCATCTGTCCCAATCTCTTTGATGAGAAGCACAACCCCGCTTGCCTCTCGGGTACTCGTCTCAATCATCTCCCGACGCTTTAGCAGATCTTCCGTATTTGTCGGTGGGATATAGTACCGACTCACGCGTTCACCGCTGTCCGGCATTGCAGCTGTGAAGAGGTCTGCATATTTCGGATTCTCGGCGAGGTGATAATCCAACGCTGTATGTTCCGCTCCGGCACGGAGTTCCGGATTGTCAAGAATATTGGGAACGGCCTCTCCGCGAAAATAGACGATGCGACCGTCATTCAATCCTTCCAGATACTGCTCGGCTGTTCTAAGTCCCATTTTTGAACTCCATCTCAATTGCGTCTCCAGTGGGTGCACCAGAGATCATTGCGCTTTCCATCCGCCGTCGATCGTTAAGACGGTACCCGTTATCCAACAGGCCTCATCGCTGGCCAGGTAGAGTACGGCGTGAGCGATCTCTTCAGGCTCTCCGAAGCGACCTGCTGGTATCCTCGATGAGATAAATTTGCGCAGCCCTGAATCCTTGGGAAGCGTATCGGTCATGGGCGTCTCAACCCATCCTGGCGCGATAGTATTTGCCCGAATTCCCTGTCCGGCGTGTTCAAGGGCTACCACCTTCGTGAACTGTTCAATACCCGCCTTAGACGCACCATAGGCTGCAGCCCCCTTCATACCACGTTGACCCAGAATAGAGCTGACGGTAACAATGGTTCCGGACGCCTGGGAAACCATTGTAGGTAGTACGGCTTTCACGGCCAGAAAAGTGCCCTTGAGGTTCGTTTCGAGCGTTTCATCCCATTCGGACTCGGTCATATCAGCCACCGCCGTCAGGTTCGCCGTACCAGCACTCGTTACGAGAATATCCAATCGGCCAAATGTCGAAAGCGTGTCTTGCACTAACCTTTGGGTATCTTCTGCGGAAGCGACGTTTCCAGATACCGCCATTGCCTGGCCTCCTGCCGACGTGATCGCATCCACTGTAGCGGCTAGTGGCGATGGCCTTCTCCCCGAAACGCAGACTCTGGCACCTTCAGCGGCCATAAGAAGCGCCGCGGCGGAACCGATACCCGTGCCACCGCCCGTGACGATGGCGACTTTGCCCTCTAGCTTCATGAATTCGCTACCTGTTCCTCTGGAATGAGTGCCTGCTCACCGAATACCACGGGAAAGGTCCTTCCGCTCTGCACATCTTTTACACTGGCATTCATATAGGGCACACTGAAAGCGCGGCGAGGCTGGTCACTTGTATTTACCGGGGAACGGTGCAGCAGAAAGTTGTGCAGAAGAATGGCTTCCCCCGCGACAGCTTCCAGATGAATACAGCCTGCGGGAGGGGCGTGTCGTGTGATTTGCTCCTCCGTCGGAAAGTGCCGCTCGCTCAAGACACCTGCTTTATGGCTGCCGGGGGCGAGTTGCATACAGCCGCTGTCCCTGGTCGCATCGTCCATGGCTGTCCAGATCGTAGTAATTGGATTGGCATCCAGTCCCCAGCCGGCCCCCACATCCTGGTGCCACGGCAGTTCCGTACCTCTATGGGCGGGTTTGTTCATGAACATAGCCCGAAACACGGATACCTCGGTACCGATAAATCTGGCGGCGATGCTCTTGAATAGTGGCTGCTGCATATAGCCGAGAAATACCGGATCGCGCCACAGTTCGTCAATTCTACGATAGGCAAGCGTGGATGGAGCGTCTGCCAGAGTCTGACCCGGAACGTCGCCGTACTTTCCGGTTTCGGAGTCAAGCTGCATAGGCATCTGATCGTATTTCACATTTCCCAGCATGATGTCGTCAATTCTGCTGCGAAGCGCCACCAGTTCACTCGATGATGCGATCCTTCCAAGCCTCACGTAGCCGGTTTCCATAAACGCATTAGCCTCCAGGTCGCTCATTTCCTGATCCAACCTGGTTTCGTAGTTGCTGAACTTGTCAGTCATACGTCACCTCGTGTCTATGGGCTTTGATTCATAATGTCCAGAAAGGCGCTACCGGATAGCCACACGCCGACGCATATCACAAGCAGGCTGCCTACCATGGGCATATGGTCGGCCAGGGATCCCGTCTGCGAGATCCACCGACTAGTCCATCCGGAAGCACGCATCATCACAGTACTCAATACGATAACTACCGCACCAGCCCCCAGGCTGAAGGCCGCGGCGAGGCCAAGTCCCTCGCCCAGATTACCAGCAGCTACGGCGGTCATCAACATAGCCACACCAGACGGGCAAGGTATCAGACCACCACCGACTCCTATGACAAGTAGTTGCTTTAAAGACGGAGCACTGCTCTCTCGTCCGTTCTGGTGTCCACTACCGCTTTCGGAAGAATGATCGTGGTGCCCGTGTCCAGGATGCGGGCACGCGCCGACACGCCAACGGAGCAGCATCCAGAACCCAACGAACAACACCACCAATCCTCCCACAATACCGATTATGGGACCTTCGATTGGAATGCCGTATTGGTCTGCCGCAAGCCAGGTTCCTATTCCAAGCAACATAATACTGAATGTGTGCGCCACCGCTATGGTCACCCCGAATAGCAGTGTATGCACGTAGCTGCGGTTATTACCGACCACATAGGCCACCAACACAGCCTTTCCATGGGCGGGTTCAAACGAGTGCAGCGCGCCCAGAATAAAGGCAGTTGGATAGTAAAACAGCAACGCATCGGTCACGATCAGCCCCAGATATTATGAATAGCTACTCACTACGCATCAACGCCGGATCGGTCGGCTTACCCTATTGTGCCCAGGCATACACCCCAGGTCTGTTGCCAGGGTCTTTGACTACCCATGAACTTCAATACGAAATCAAGTCGTCGATTGGTTCTGCCCTGGAAAGGTCAGTTATATGCATGTATCATGCTTAAGGCAGAATGCCCGCGATGCGGAAGAAGTTTTGAAGGATCTCCCGTCCGTGGGGATACGTTTCTACCCATGCCTCGGGATGAAATTGAGTTCCATACAGAGGGCGTGTTCTATGTTTCATCGCCTGAATGCGGCAGTTCTCATTTGAGGCAATGAGGTTGAAATCCGGTGGCAGACGCTTTACCTCGGCGTAGTGAGACTCACGAACTACGAATCTCTCGGGCAGTCCATCAAAAAGCGGATCGGTCGACAAGGCTTGGACGGAGTGAAATCCTTCTTCTGAGTAAAACCCGGCGGCGTCCGGATTAGGATCAGACTGGGGGTCCGGTTCCCCCGGCTTGAGGGGTCTCATCATTTCGTCGTCCAGCTCTGTGAGATTCCTGAAACCGTCTTTAAACATTATGCCCAGAAATTGGTGACTCCCACAGAATCCAATCGTGGGCACATCGGGCATGGCATGGAGTGTATCCTCAAAGGGATAAAGCGATTCAGGCTTAAAATGCCGAAAAAATGTTCCGCAACCGCTCAATAGCAGAGCCCGTGGTTTCAAGGCCTGCAAGACACCCGGATCCATCTGCGACAGATGGATCACCAGGCACAGATCACCGGATAACTCCTCGAAGCGACGTTTGAGATGGAAGTCGCCTTGTTTCAGTTCATACTTTTCCGGCGTCTCTACACGTACCCAGACTATCATGGTTAACGCCACCTAACAGCTCAGACGAAACAACTAATCTATTTACCGGGCACGTCGTGCCCCTGCGCCAGTTCCGGAGTCCTGTGGAGGTGCCCCAGGCGGCCACCATCGGGGCAAGCACCTTCGAAGTAGAACGCCTCCAGGTCCTCGTAGACCTCGACTACGTCATGCTCGTCCCCGGCCTGAGTGCACACAATGTCTCCAGGCTCGACTATGAATTCCACATCTTCGGTCACAACTTTGGCTCGCCCCTTGAAGACTAACCAGTACTCCTCGAAATCGTGATAGTGCCGGTCAAATCGTCCGTTACGTGGCACGCTGAATATTCCGGCACTCGTAACATCACACCATGCGGGACGATTATCCGCAGATAAACCTCTGTGAACGGGCATATACGGCTCCCATTTTGCTCTATTTTCGGCTCGATTGAATGCAGCTCCACGATAAGTCTCGAGCCTATAAATAGCAAGTGAAATATCCACCAATACAGGGCTCAGAAGCAGGTCGCATTCCGCGGCTCGGTTCTGCGAAAGATCCGGCAATTCATTTCGACGCAATCTCGTATCTAAAGCGACATCGGATCCGTGGCAGTTGATTTTGATCCGTTGGACAGATATCTTAGCCTGATGCCCCTACATGAAAGACCTGATTCCACCGGATCTCACTCACGTCACGGCATCACTGTACGATCCGTGATCTTGGGCGCGCTCACAGCTGCAGCGCTCTGCGTCTGGACCAATTACACCGAATTTGTAATGCATTCTGCCGCCCTGGTCATGAGCAATCTTCCCATGTCGGCATTCATCCCTTTCGTGCTCTGGATGGGCATCAATGTAGCCCTTCGAAAGTTCGTGCCACGCGTCGCGCTGTCCGGTACGGAGTTGCTAGTTATTCTGTGTATGGGATGGATTGTCGGCAACGTGCCAGCCATCGGATGGACGGGCTATTGGGCCGGTATTATGACCGCGCCCGCTTACTATGCCACGCAGGAGAACGGCTGGAACGCCTCCTTCGTTGGCAGCCTGCCCGAATGGCTGTTTCCTCCAGATGCCGTCGTTCCATCATTCTACAACGGACTTCCACAGGGGGCATCAGTGCCATGGAGCGCCTGGCTATCGCCCCTGCTGTGGTGGCTCAGCGTCGCCGCTGTCATGATCTGGATGGGTATTTGCATGACCGTGATATTCAGGCGGCAATGGATCGATCACGAGAAGCTGACCTTTCCTCTGGTCGCCTTGCCGCAAGCACTGGTTTCGGGTTTTGATGCTCCGGGACGCGCTGTCCCGGAGTTGTTCAAGAACGGGTGGTTCTGGTTGGGCTTTGCCATCCCGGCGGTGGTTATTGTATGGAATATCAACGGCTACTTTAATGAAGGGATCGAACGAATTCAATTGTTCGGTTCATATACGAGCAAGGCCTTTATCTTTGCCAACCAATTTCCCACCTATGCCTTCCGTATACTTCCCTCGCTGATCGCCTTCACTTATTTCTGCAGCCTGGACATCCTACTCAGCTTCTGGGTGTTTGGACTTCTGGCCATACTTAAGATTGGCGCAATGAACACTCTGGGGGTATCAGTTGGCCTACAGGGGCAGCAGGCCGCACCGCCCGAAATCATCAGTTTCGAAAGTCATGGAGCGTTGATCGCGCTGTCACTCTGGTCTATCTGGATTGCCCGGCCGCACCTCCGTGAAGTATGGCAGCGAGCTTTCGACAGAGATCGCACCAGAGATCCAATCGAGCACATGTTCAGCTATCGAACCGCTCTGTTGGGCGTCATCGGCGGTTGGGGATACCTATTGGCATGGTTGTCGACTGCGGGACAGGGCCTGTTCATC
>JABIQT010000515.1 GCA_018667995.1 Candidatus Latescibacterota bacterium | reverse complement strand
TCGTACGCTGGACGTCTCGATCCGCCTTCAGGCTAGCTGCGGACATTGTGCTTCTCCTCGTTGGAAGGTAACTCCCCGATACACTACGGCGGCGGCCCCTGGCGCCATGGGGGTTGCCGCACCACTGTAAACGCAGAGAGAGGTTGAAGGTCAATATACTGATGAGTCGAGTACTGATTCAGCCGCATTGCTCCGTGAATCAGTCAAGGAGCCACTCTGTCGTACCTAGGTCCATATCGCCTAGAATTTGGTGGTCAACGAGATGGGCAAAGACTATATTCGGTGATCAGTATTGTATCAAATTGTGTAACGGGCGCCTATTGGGCAAGGCCTTTTACGGACCGAATGTTTACAAAGTCACGGTCGGCATTCTTCTCCTTCCGTGAACTGGCAATGCTATAAACCGCTATCCACAGTCGCAGGATCGGCCAAGCCATTCCCTCTGACTTTGCATCTGAAGCTGCCTAGACATTATCCGCAGTTGGTGGTGGACCGGGTCACAGCGATCTGACTACTTAACAGGCACACGAAGTATGGCAACCAAACAGACAGCTCCGTTCGGATACTGGGAGAGCCCGTTTACACCCTCAAGCATGGGTGGCCAGCTCAGGCTATCGGATGTGCAATGGGATAGTGATGGTTCCGGGCTCGTCTGGTTGGAGGGACGGTCAGGAAGAGGCGTCCTGGTATATAAACAGGGCATTAACGCTTCCTTTGACCTGAACGAAGAGCACAACGTGCGTGCAGGGGTGGGATACGGCGGCGGCGATTTCACAGTAAATGACGGCAAGGTCGTATATGCCGAAAAGGACGGCCGGCTCTATTGCCAATCCATATCCAGCGGAGAAGCTGTCCCCATTACTCCAGGCTTTGGAAATGCAGCATCTCCGGTAATCTCCCCAGATGGGCAAAGAGTGCTGTACGTCCATACTTATGAGAACAAGGACGTACTCGCCATAGCATCCTTGTACGAATCATCCTGGCCAACGATTGCTACCGAAGGCGCCGACTTCTATATGCAGCCGGCATGGCATCCGCATGGAGATAGAATCACGTGGATTGAGTGGGACCAGCCCAATATGCCCTGGGACGGAACCCGGCTCAAATATGCCCAAATCTCACAGGGCGGGGGCGGCGTCACAGATGAACGAACCGTATCAGGAGATGCCGAAATAGCTGTCTTCCAACCGACATTTTCGCCGGACGGCAGGTGGCTGGCTTACATTGAGACCTATGAAGAATGGGATCGGCTTGTCCTCGAATGCCTCGAAACAGGCGACCGAGAGGTCTTGGTCGACCGTACGACGCTGGCCGAACCAGCATGGGTTCAAGGAATCCGGGTTTATGGATGGATGCCAGACAGCAACGGATTGTACTTTCATAGGAATGATGCCGGCTTCGGGTCGCTCTGCCGCGTGGAAATATCATCCCTCAAGATACAGACTATTGAAACGGGTCCTTACAGTTGGTTTCAGAATATATCTGTTTCGCCAGCTGCTCAAGAGGTGGCGTGTATTGCTTCTTCTCCCGCGATACCAGACCGGATCATATCCTTAACGGATACGGGGCAGGTCATTCAACGGCGGAGTAGTTCGGAACGTGTTTCGCCCGAAGAGATGTCCACTCCGAAGCCCATGAGCTGGGACGCAACTGACGGCACCGTAATCCATGGTCTCTATTATCCGCCGGCTAACGGCAGGTTTGAATGTGAGGGCTTGCCGCCGGCCATTATCGGTATCCATGGGGGACCAACCAGTCAACGCACCGCGAACTATTCGGCTGATGCCGCATTCTTTACAAGCCGAGGCTATGCTTTCCTGGATGTCAACTATCGGGGAAGTACCGGATACGGCAGGCCGTACATGCTTGCACTTCGTGAGCAATGGGGTGAGTTTGACACGGAAGATGCCGCTGGGGCGGCACAGGCTCTTATGGACCAGGGGCTTGCCGATCCTTCACGTCTCGTAATAAAGGGAGGCAGTGCAGGTGGTTTTACGGTACTCAATGCCCTGATTCACCATCCAGGTCTCTTCCGGGCAGGCTTGTCTCTCTTTGGCGTGACAAATCTGTTCTCTCTTGCTACCGATACACATAAATTCGAGGCAAAATACCTGGATCTGCTTGTAGGTACACTTCCGGATCAAGGACAGAGGTATCAGGAGCGATCACCAATTTTCCACGCAGACAGAATCAGAGACCCCTTAGCCATCTTTCAAGGCTCTGATGATCAAGTGGTGCCGCCAGACCAAGCTGAATCGCTCGTAAAAACACTGCAGAGCGCGCAGGTCCCTCACATTTATCGGCTCTATGAGGGTGAGGGACACGGTTGGAGAAAAATGGAAACAATCATTGCATTCTACGAGGATGTAGATCGATTTCTGAAAGAGCATGTTCTGGTTTAGGAACGGGGAGGCAGGATGAGAATCACACTCTATGAAAAACCCACATGAAGCAAATGCCGGGAGGCAGTAGCCCTTCTGCAAGCACAAGATGTACCATTTGACCGCATCAACTTCCACACGGAGCCTATGGACCGTCCGCTCCTGGTGAAGCTTCTTACCATAATGAAAATGGCCCCTCGTGAGATATTGAGATATGGAGAGAAGATCAGCAAAGATCTGAATCTAAAGCATTCGGACGATACAGATGACCAGATAATAGACCTGATGATCTTGCATCCGGAGCTGATTCAACGCCCCATACTTGAGATCGAGGACAACGCGGTCCTAGGTAGGCCAATCGACAACATCACAGATCTGATCAATCGCTCGGGAATCTCAATAGATTGAAGCATCTGACATTCGCCATTCAGGCTAAGAGGAGTAC
>JABIQT010000921.1 GCA_018667995.1 Candidatus Latescibacterota bacterium | reverse complement strand
GGGTCATGGTGAGTCCATGGAACACCGTCATGCTGAGCATCACGATGACGAGATACGCTTCGTCAGCCTGCCCTTTGGTGTGGTCTTTCAGGTCGGCTCCGAATGGTCGTATGTTTACACTCACGTTGTCGTGGGGGCAGGTCTTAATGCACTCGGAGCAGAGAATGCAGTAGGTATTGGTATCCATGGTACCCAGATACTGAGAGGTAGGACACCCGTAACCTTTCTCGTTTCCGTTTACGCAGTCGTTTGTGCCGCAGGTTTTGCACACCTGCTGATCACTGCTTCTCAACTCCAGCGGCGAAAACAACGCGTACATTCCGCTGACCCGACCTACGAGACAGGCATAGCGGCAGAATGACTGGCGCTCGAAGATCAGGATACTCACGACTGCCATGACGATCATGAGAATAGCGAAGTATGCCGTCATCCGCGGACTGAATGTGATGCCGTATCCCAGTTCCAGCCACGTGAGGGCTATGAATAGTCCTGTGGCCAGGTAGATGTTGCGCCACTTGGTGGGCCACTTCAGACCCAGGGACAGCTTGGCGGAGGAGGTCTTCCAGAATGTGAGTCTCTCTATCCATTGCGCCAATGCGTTCCAGGGGCAGACGATGCACCAGAATTTACCAAGGAGCAGAATGATGAGGATCAGCCCAGCCCACCAGATAGTCCAGGTCAGAAGCGGTGCGGCGTTCTTGGCCGTTAGCTGACTCCCGAAGAGCCCCACGAGAATAGTGAAGAGGAAGATCAATACGACGGGTAACTGAAGTGAGAATTGAAAGAATCTGCTTTTGAAGAACCGCCCCACAGCGGGTATGGTGAGCAGATCGAAGGTCCAGTATCTATTTTGGCCCGAAGAATTCGTCCTGAGATTGAGACCGGCGGCCAACACTACAGATACTATGATGAGTGCCAGGACTGTGGCAAAAACCAGTCCGTCTGGCATTCCTCCCATCATATCCATCATATCCTGATCCATCCCCATTCCGTCATGTCCCATTTTCTCCTCCCGTTTCCTTTTCTTCCGAGCGCTATGGGCTCAGTTGCTGTCGTGCCTTGCTACTCTATTTGATTTACATTTCCGTGGGATGGCGCAGCCAAGCCCACAAAGAATCCTTGAAGACTGCTCACCCTGACCGCTTGGATTGCGATTCTCTCCATCGGGATCCCACATCTTTGATATGACGATGGAGTTCAGAATACCGTGTCTCGACTTCAGAGGGTGAAGCATCAACAGAGTCGGCAATCGCAGCTTGAACATGTTGCGTAAACAATCCAATTCGCCGAATGTTGGGAAGCTGTCCAGGAAGTGTATCTCCTTCTCCTGCGACGCCGGTGGGCGTTGTCTCAATGCCGGTACGTGCTCTGGCCTGGTTCATCAGTTGGCGAGCCTTGTCTCTGTCGCCTTGCTCCCACCGCAGATAGCCCAGTAGGACATAGGCCCCAACGGCCTTCTCGTTGGTTCGGATCGTATCGCCAAGGAGTCGCATCGCCTTTGCTGACTGCCCCTTTGCAAGTGCGATCTCACCCAACCGCTGAACGGGAGCACTTTCCTCCCGGTTAATCTCCAATGCTCGCTGAAACTCCTGCTCAGCCGCATCGAGATCGAAAAGATCCCCAGAGGCGGTATTACTCCGAATCGTTCCCATTTGAAAGTGTGCTCTCGCACTAAGAGAATTGACCGAGACCAGTTTCTCAAAGACGTCGATCGCCTCGACGTGCCGTGAAAGCTGTGCGAGCGAATTGCCCAGGTAATAGAGCGTGTCTTCATGTCGCTCATTCATCGTCAGGGCTTCACCATAGGTCTTCGCCGCTGTTTCGAGGTCCCCATTGCGACGTTGATCTGACGCCGCTGAATAGAGACGCCAGAATCCATCAATCTGAGCCTTTCGCGTATCCGAGTACGCTGTGGCATCATCTGTATCCTTTGGATCCGTATCTCCCTTTAGCAGCGTGATTCCCAGGAAGGCTATGATGAAGGCACCCGCGAGGTATGTCGGAACACCCAGGTTTCGTCTCATTGGGTGAGGCTCCTCTGCGATAGCGTATACCCGTTCTGTTCCGTGATCTCGACCAGACTATTTGATGCGATGTTCGTGATAATCTGCTCGTCGCTGTTGGGCCATCGCACACTTACGGAATCGGCTTGACTATACCTCCCAAGGCCAAAGACCAGATCGTGGCCACCGAACGAGAGGTAGGATACGCCTGATCCGACATCCTGAACCTGCCGCGTTGAGTCCGCGCTGACCGTGACTCGCGCGCCCACGGCGAATCGATTGCTTATGGTGCCGTGCAGTCTCACGGTGATAGACTGATGGGCGTTGGGATTTTCGTTTCGCAGCAGCACCGCGGCCTCGCCGTTGGATACTATGGCGATATCTACATCGCCGTCCATATCATAGTCATTGAAAGCAGCACCCCGGCCCACGTTGGCCTTCTGAAGCGCGTCTCCGCTAACTGATGTAACATTGTAGAAACCTTCTTCGGAATCTCTGTTCCAGAATAGCATGTTGGGCTGGCGTATCAGTTTGCGGGTGTCTTCCCGGTTTTCGAAGGTGCTGCCATTGACGATAAACACGTCGAGTCGTCCATCGTTGTCGTAATCCATGAACCCCGTTCCCCAGCCAACCATGTCTAATGATATCTCTCCGAGGCCATATCGGTCAGCCAGGTCGGTAAACCTTAGAAACTCCGGAACGCCGCCCTTTGAGCCGCGGTCGATCATATCGTTCATGTCTTCGGTCAGGTTGTTGTAGAAAGCATTTTCCTGGGCTATCCAATGTGTCTTGAAGATGTCGAAATCACCGTCGTTCTCCCAATCACCGACGGCTATTCCCATTGCTCCACGATAGTCTGCGGCCCAGGTTATCGCGCTTGCGTCCTCAAAAGTTCCGTCTCCACGGTTCCAATACAGCTTGCTCTCGGAAACATCGTTCGCCACGTAAAGATCCTGCCATCCATCGTTGTCGAGATCACAGAAAACTGCGCCGAGACTTCTCCCCTCGGGGTTGTCAACGCCGGCCTGCTTCGCCACATCTGTGAAGGTGCCATTTCCGTTGTTGCGGTAGAGCACATTGGGAAGGGGATCATAAGAGGACGGATTAAGGGTGTAGGGCACTAGTGCTCCATATTGGGGGGATGCGGTTCCCAGTTCACTGAGTTGATCACTATAGCCGACATAGTTGCAGACATAAAGATCAAGGTCTCCGTCACGATCATAATCACACCAGACCGCGCCCGACCAGAACCCATCGCTATTTCCATCGACCCGAGCTCTCGATGTGAAGTCGGAGAACGTGCCGTCGCCGTTATTGTCGTACAGGATATTCCGCCCGAAGTTGGTCACATACAGGTCCAGATCACCGTCATTGTCGTGATCGCCCCACGTGGCTCCCATTCCCATAGCATGACTACCGACCGCTGCCTTATCGGTTACGTCATCGAATGTGCCGTCCCCGTTGTTTTGGTAGAGCATATTGCGTGCCGGGGAGTCCTGACGTTGTGCCGGCGTGAGCGCGAGCGCTCCCGATGTGTTCACGAAATACAGGTCACTGTCGCCGTCATTATCATAATCGCCCCATGCTGCGCCGGACCCCATATCTTCAGGCAGTCTGGTAGTCCGATCCCCGTAGAAATGAACAAATGATACACCCGCGGAGGTGGTAGCGTCTGTAAACGTCACGTTGGGATGGTCGTCCGGAAGGTCTCTCATGAGGGCCCTGGCGATTTCGGAGAGTTGCGTTATTTCATCGCCGGACCCGCTGGGATTCAGGGACCGATTGAAAATGGCAATTGCAGAAACGACGATTGCCGCTGTGGTCAATCCGATCGTCCAATGGAGCTGTCGCTGTCTTCTCGTTGCCATCTTAGTCTTTCGTGGAAACTGCTATTTCATGGTGATCACGGTCACGTCGGACGATACCGGAATGTCTTCCAGTTCCCATTTCTTGATGTCTGCCAGGGGTTTGTACGCGCGACGGTATATGAGGTGGGTATGGATGGAGATGGGCGATGGCGTCGCGGGTAATTTGAAGAAGTATTCGGATATATCAGTGGTCTTAGCTTCAATGCGCGTGTCTTCGAGTATGCGTGTGGCCTGCCAGTCCATGACTGCCGAGTTGCCCTCGTCATCTCCAAAGACCATGGCAAAGCCTTTTCCGGGATAGCCGGCATAGTTGCCTGACTCAACGGGCCCCATCCCTCCGTACTCCGGTACGACGTTCTGGCCGGTAAACTCCAAGGTGTCACCACTGGCTAGTACGGGGGTCACCAATAGCAGCATGTTACGAATGGCGATTCCGGTGGGTATGTGGTGACCTGTATTGACATTCTCTACACCGATACGAACCCGGAGCTGGCCGTTATCCTGGCGGGTTTCGATACGGAGGGCAGCGGCTCCTGCCATCATGTTTTTGTGACCGCCGAGAAAGTCGTGTCGCTTCACCGTTTCCATATCTCTGGACTCAATAGGCGCCCAGTATTTCTCAGCGTCTCCCGTTACCACAGTACCTCTCGCCATTTCAAGATCCGGCTGCATGTGGCATGCCTGACATTCGATGCTAGCCTCGGCATATGGGCTATTCTTCCACTCCTCGTAGGTATTGATGAGCGGTAGGCCGTTGTCCGAGCGATGTTGATGACAGGCGGAGCAGTAGTCACTGCTGGTGTAGATGGGATTGTAGCTCGCAACCATGGGAGAAGTTACTGCCTGGATGGATACAGGTGAGAAATCCACGACATCGTCGAAGGGACCGTAGACGAACATGGTCGGCAGCTTGCCCTGTATGGTCCCAGGCACGTCCTTCATGTTTGCACGCGTCAGTGCGATGGCGCCGTCCACACCAGGCCTATCGTTTACCTCAACGGATTTGATCTTGTGGCAGAAATCGCAGTGTACCCCTGATGCGTTCACGCTGCCGGCCTTCTTCTCAATCTCTGTTCGCTCCGTCGATTTGTAGCCTATGGAGGTAGGGTATACGGTAACTCCACGGTTGTAGACGACGCGCAGATCCGTCTTTCCGGGTGCGTTGATCGCTGCCGATGGGGCATGACAGTCTGCACAGTTGCCGACATCGTTCGGGTTGTCAATTCGGTATCCGGGGCCCGTGTTCTGCGAGCCCTCAGCGTCCATTCCTGTGTACAACTGCTGGACCCAGGGATCGGTTACTGACTGGGAGTGGAAAGAAGTGCTCCACTGGTCATAGATATCTCGATGGCAAAGGAAACAGGTCGGCTCGAAGTGACAGATATTGCAGTTTTCCCGGTAGGTGGCGTGGGAACGCATTCGGAGTTTTCGCAGCTGATCCGGTTCGTCGCGCAGGTCCACCAGTGACTTGTGCGGCGTGATGAAATCGTAATCCGGATCATCCTCATCGGGAACCGGCGTGATCACGATGGTCGTGTATGAGGTGTTTTTGGTAATCTTAACACCGCCTGTGACCCATCCCAACTTGCCTGCCGTCACCACGATTGATCCTGCTGCCTCGACGGGAGTGGACAGGTGGAACTCGCCCTGTGCGTCCGTCAGCACAAATATGGCATCGCCGTGAATACGTACGCGGGCGCCTTCAACGGGATCTTTACCGTCAATGACTTTACCGTCCAACACCAGCGCAGTGACCGGGCCCGGCAATATTATGCAGGCTAAGGTTAGGAACATGCCCAAAACTCGTTTTCGGATACTCATCCGTTCCTTCTCTCTAGCGAATCTGTATGGTAAGAGAGTCGCTGGAAATGTCCGTAATACGTGTGGTGAGACCGGACTCTTCGCCAAACATGACATTCATGAGAAACTGATCAATCTTGCGATACCGGAGCCTTGCCGTCACATGCAGGTTTTCTCTCTGATCCTCGGAGACCTGGAATTTGTGGTCCTGTTCGGTCTCCAGAATCTCTCCCGGTAATTGAATAGTAGCGGGGCAGAAGAAGCTGAACTCGGCGGCATCTGAAAAGCCGGGAAACAGGGATCGGCGAAAGCGTGCGCCCACCATCTCCCAGAGGTTGTGTCTATCGATCAGGTTGCCGTATTGATCGATTCCTTCTGCTTTGAAGATGAAGGAACCCTCTTTAATAAAGTTTCGATCGTTCAGGGCCCCAGAGCGGTAGACTTCCTTGCCCGTGCTGTCGGTCACCTTCAGGTCAACCCAGGCCTGGATGATATCAAGGGGCCCCGTGGGGAAATCGTGGCCGACCTTGTTATTTGTGAGCACTACTTTCAGAGAGATCTCCTCACCAGGAGCCGCATTCGGTGGTGCGAGGATCTCCAGGGGAATGGCAGGGCCCGTCATCCATCGGTCGGCGATCTCGGGAATGACTGTATCGCCACGTAGCCACTCCTCCGTCATCGCCACTTGCTTGTCGGCGCCCGGTAGATTGTGCAGCTCGGGAATAAACTGGTTTGCACCGATGAATCTATGGTCCCGGTGTTTTCCATCAGAAGCGGTACGATTGAAGTCGGTCCGGTCACCGGCGGCCGGATCGAATGAGGTGTTCAGTCTCATGTGGCACTCACGACAGGTGATGGAACGTTCCGGATCATCGGGGTTATGCCAGCGGCTTTGTCGCCAATTGTCATACTGATTCTGAAGCTGGACCCAGCCCACATTGTTGATCTCTTTGTCGATAAACTGCTTGTGGCAGGCGCCACAGAATTCGGGAGTTTTGTACAGATCTCTTGCAAAACTCTTCTTGTGATTCTCGGGATAAGCTCGAATCAGAAAGTCACTGATGAACTTGGCCGTCGGTCCTTTGTCTAATTCGTAGACATACCGGGTCGGTTGGACCATGATGTAGTTCGCATTCCCTTTCACATCGGTCCGGGCTATGGAATGACAAGCGATGCAGGAGATGCCTTCCTGGTATCCATGCGGTTGTGTGAGCTCGTCGGTGTAGACGGTCTTGTTACCGGAGAATAGTGAGATCGGATCATGGCATCCAGCACAGTACCGGGTGGACTCGGGGCCGTTATTCTCTGCCATGGTCGCCTGGATCGCCTGGAAGGCCTTGTCCATGGCTGCGTAGCGGTGGGCGCTTGGTAGCCATTCCTCTACGATCTGCTCGTGACAACCGGCTGTGCCACAAGTCTCAGAATTCGCCATGGACTCCGGATCGAAGGCGCCACCTGTTGAGGTCATGGCGAGGCTGGGCGCGAATGGATTCTTGCCGTACTTCCAGCTGTAGTCCTCAGGAAATTCGTTGCGAAGCTGTACGGGTGTATAGGCGTATATGACGAGTGCCGTTACTCCTAGAAGAGCAACGGACCAAGTGGCTACTCCCCGGCCAAATGCCCGCTGTGCCGCATTAACAAGTTGGTCGGCTGTGTGATGAGATCTGTACCGGAGAAGAATGAGGCCGATATGAGGTACGAGCACCGCTATGCTGACGAAGCCACTCAGCGTATGCACCAGTTGCCAGGCAGTACTCATTCGAACTGAAAACGCGGATTCATAGGTAACGGCTATGCCTGAAATCACACACACCGACACGGCCGCGAGTGCCGCGTAACCCAGAAACTTTGTGCCGGTCATTGGTAGGCGTCTGGACAACAGCGCGTGGCGTATCTGATACCAGGCATAGGGTACGATTACCAGCAATCCAGCGGCGGTGTGGAGAAGGACGGCAAACTGATTTGTCACACTGAAGGGGAGGAAATAGATGGAGAGACCGGTAATGGATTCGAAGATCAGCAGTGCTACAACGGCAACCGCA
Organism: Candidatus Latescibacterota bacterium; assembly: GCA_018667995.1. Taxonomy (GTDB): domain Bacteria; phylum JAAXHH01; class JAAXHH01; order JAAXHH01; family JABIQT01; genus JABIQT01. Next base: position 6,583 of record JABIQT010000921.1, on the reverse strand, counting down.
AGCCGCGCGCGCCATTCTCTGGCTATCCGCTGACTCCGGGTGAGTTCCGGTTCGGCCACTGTCTTTTCCTCGTTCTGATCCATGTACATTCCGGTGGGTTAAAATATATAACATTATATTGAATAAAAGATAGAAGACTCTTTTATATTTTAAGCGGTTAAGGACAGATCAAACGACCGCCTTGTTGGCCCGGTACTCCGCTGCCAGATCCTCCAGCGATCTCTCCGTCAGCATCTTCATGATCTGTTCCCTGTTCTTGCCCCATTCAACATGGAGCGGACAAGGACTCTTATCATGGCAGGAAGGATGTCCCAGCACACATCGTGTGGCCACATCAAGACCGTCTATGGCTTCCACGATACGGAGCAACGTGATCTCCCCCGGAGGGGCTGCCAGCGTGATGCCGCCACGTGGTCCTTTTGCCGACGAGAGCACGCCATTCTTGGACAGTTGTTGCACGATCTTTCCCAGGAAATGGTAGGGCACATTGCAGTGACCTGCTATCTCCTTGACCGGCACGTGCACGCCAACCGGCCGTTCGGCCAGATCAATCAGGGCTTGAATTGCATATTCGCAGGCGCGGGAAAACATATTTGGTCGGATCCGGAAGTGCTGTTGGTTATTCGGTCTGAAATTTGCATAATATTGATTAATAAAAGATAGATTGGTCCGATATGTCAAGAACATATGCTGATGGTTTCCTGCCGGAATAAACACCACATGGTTACGCAGGGACAATGTCGCCGCGATAAACACCCTCATTCATCCAGATTTTGTGCATTAGTTCGTAGCGGGCAAGCGGCAAACCTGTGTAGACGCAGTTGGAGGTCGAAAAGATATATCCTTCACCGGACATGCCTGCTTTCAGCGTGTCGGAGACGTTTCTCACGACCTCCTCTTCTGTACCCGTTTGAAGGAATCCGCAGTGCACGTTTCCGATCAAGCAAACTCTGCCGCCCACAAGGCTTTTTACCTCGGTCAGGTCCACGTCGCCTTGCGGGTCAAGAGAGTGGAGCGCGTGTGGTTCCGTGTCCACAAGTTGGTCCAGTATCGGCATGATATTGCCGTCCGTATGCTTGATCACATAGAATCCCATGTCCCGATATCCACGGGTCAGGCGGGCAAGATAAGGTGTGACGTATTCAGAGAACATGTTGGGACTCAAGAATGGGCCGGTATTAAAACAGTAGTCTGTACACAGCGCAAAACCGTCCAATCCCCCATGTTGCGAGATTTTCTCGGCCTTCGTCAGCGCTTCGTTGACTTGGTCTTCGGCCTCCTGTTTCACTTTCTCGGGTTCGTCAGCGATCCGCTCGATAAAGTCCATCATATCTGATCCGGAAGGCACACCGTAAGTCGCGTCGCCATGTATCATGAGGAAATAGGTGTCGCCGGATATCTCCCGCACACAATCGATCAGTTGAAGTAATTCGTCGAGACCGCTGGGGTTGGGGTGTAAGAAGATGGCGCTGTGATTGTATCGTTCTGCCGTATCCACATAGATATTAGCCATGTCCATGCGGTGCAGGTGACGTTCCCGATCGGTCATCTGGAACCACTGCCCATAATTGCGATGGCTCGGATGTACCTTTCCGAATGCTTCCATGGTCAGATAGAAAACCAATTCAAAGTGCGGCACAAGACCTGTGAGGGGTTTGCACTGCAGTGCTGAGATGAACCTGTTGCGAGGCGTCATATGGGTTTCCGAGTGTGAGCCCTGCTGCTGGTGATTTGCCTATTCGGACCGGACGAGTTCATGGATCGTGTCAAATGCGAAGGTCAACTCTTCGATGGTGCAGTGGTCCTGAACAAAATGAGTCGTGCAGAGGAGCAGGCCCCCCTCCTTGAACAGATCAACCACTCGGTTCAGTTCTCGTGCTATGTGGTCGTAACGACCGAATCCGATGGTTGTCTGGACATCCAGTCCACCCATAACGACGAACTTATCAGCGTACGTTTTCTTGTATTCGACCAGGTCCATCCCCGCGGACTCCTGATAGGGATGCACCACGTCGTATCCCAGATCAACGATACCGTCCATAAGTGCGGAGATATTCCCGTCGCTGTGAAGGCTGACATAACCGCCTCTATCAGCCACATAATCGCAGGTTACCTTGTGGTACGGGTATATGAGGCGCCACCAGGTGTCGGGACTGAAGAGAAGCGAGTTCTGGCCACCCCAATCATCTGAGACATGAATCATGTCCACACCAAGATCCAGGCAGTTTCCTGCAAAAGTCCGGTTCCACTCCGCTTGCCGCGCATAGACCTGATGAAGATCCTCCTCGTAAAGGGCAAGATAGAGCAGGTGGTTCTCTATGCCGAAAACGCCGTTCAGGCATTCAAAGATGCCTGGGGTCTGCACGTATACGAACCGGCCCCGCTGTGTCTTGTGGTGGGCCACAGCCTCGCGGATATTCTGGTAGGCCGCCTCCGTATTGGGGTCGGTCAACGACATTTCCATCAGGGCCGCCGGTTCCAGCATGCCACCGCCCTCATCACGCAGTACCTCGACGGCTTTTTGGTCGTAGGGGGAAGGACCACCAAATATATGGGAGTAGTCGAACTCATACCTGTCCTCAAAGGCCTCGACAGAGCCAAATGCTTTCGTGATTTGTGATTCCAGGTTGGCTCTTACCCATCCGTACACCGGAATTCGGTCCGGCTTTCTGTGGGATATGACTTCAATGACTCTTTCGCGTGGCTGCATGATTGCTTTCTGGAGTATCTTGGAGGCCGCGTTAGGCGTGCTTTTCTACGAGATCACGGGCAATAGACGACCAACGTGTGAACCGCTCGGGCTCGTTTTCACAAGTATGGGTGTCCTTCAGGATCATCTCGGTGACGCATCCAGACGTCACCTCGAGTGTGTGTTTGATGTATTTCTTGAGAGCACTTTCGTCGAAGGCACCGACCAGGTGGGTAGGCTTCGGCTTCCACGAGAAGATGCAGTCGCCTCGAAGCTGATCGGCGCACAGATCCACATCCGCCCAGGGAGCGATAGAGATACGACGGATATTCGGAATCTCCAGCACATGTTCGAGTTTATGCGTCAGATTATCACAACAGCCATATCCATTGAGACCGAAAGGCGCCAACAGTCGCTTTTCGTACTGCATCACAAACTCCTTGTGCATGTCCGGGGATACGGGATCCATCTCTTGTGACTCGGCAGACGCCCAGATATCTTTCGGTCTAACGTGCTCGGGATCTGCGTCCTTTAAAGGCAATTCGGAGGAATAGCCTACGCCGCCCGAAGAGTGATAGGTGCCATCGTTGTTCAGACTCAACAGATTCAATGATTCGTACTGTTCAACTCGCTGGCGGTAGCCCCGCTCCAGAAACGCCATGGCTTCGTGGAGCATTTCAGGATTCTCGATCATGTCCATGAATACCTGCTGCAGGCCGCGCAGTTTGGTGTAGACCGCCATGAGATGGAAAGAGATATTGCCTATGCCTTTGGGCTTCACGCTCAGGATGTCCCCAAATAACTCATGAGCAATGGAAAGATTCATTTCGGTGGTTATCCGATCATAGTGGACCACTGGTAAACTGAGTTTCTGCAAGTCCTCCCTGGTTTTGATCACCGGGTCGAACCCCCATGCGCCAGTGTCTTGATGGCTGGATTTATGACGTGTTTCGACACCCCAACCACTATCGATCACGGTGCTGTTCACCACCCATTGATCCTCGATCACCGTATCATCACTGAAGTGTTCGTGGGTGTAAATCCTTCTTCGCAGTTCAAATTCTATGGACCTTGCCGTGTCATCTTCACAGATCAACGTATCTTGCGGGATAAGCTCTCGCCAGGAGCCTTCAGGGAAAATCAGGATCATCGGGCGTACTCTTTCGAGACTGTTGTGCCGTTTCCAGGTCGCCCTTCGTTCTGCCATGACCGGCAGTGCCGCGATCTCCGCAACGCGACAAGCAAGATCACGTAGCACGAGTCTGTCTTTGGGCCGCACGCTCGATGTATTGTTCACCTCTGTCGCTACTGACATCGCTGACTCCTCAAACTGATCGAAACTATTGACAGAATGTCAACAGAAGATGGGGGCCGAAACGAAAAATTGACAGAATGTCATTCGAGCTCCTGTTTCGGGTCGGAGCATTGACAGACTGTCGTCGTATTTTCTGATTTTCGGGTGACAATCGCAATGATTTGGAGTGGTCTCCTGCGATTTAGGTAAACTCGGGATTGATCTGGCGTCGAGATCTTGCGATGTGTCGACGAAGCAGTTGTTCACATAGGTTCCTTTAAAGCAGTACCACTGGTCACTTACGGCCATCTGTTCACGCGTCTTCCATCAAATTTGCAGCTATATATGCGTGGTGCCTTGCCTGTTGGAAGTAACAAAAGCAGTGCCACATTTTCGATTAACGATGCACCATATTGCTATTTCTATCACGCAATATGGCACACTTCTTGCGCTCCAAAGTTTAACGATCTCGACCTTAATCTTATGTGGGAAGGACTCACAAAATGGTTGTTAATGAGTTTCGATCGTCCCTGAATCAGGGGCGTTTTGTGTATTCAGTGGAGCTGGTTCTTGGACGGGATCACGATGTCCCGGACTTCCATAAGTTCATAGATGATGCTGCTAAGGCGGATGAAGGCGTCAAGGTGATCAGTGTCACCGATCTTCCCGGAGGACGTCCCGCGCTGCCTCCTGAGTTTGTCGTGGAATCCATTACGGATCGTGGCCTGACGCCTATTACCCATCTCACGGGTAAGGACGACAACAGAAATTTCATTGAAGGCAGGCTACACGGTCTGGCTGGGCTCGGTGCTGAGAATATCCTGGCGCTGACAGGCGATGCTCCCCAGGAAGGCTTCGGTGGCCTCGCTAAGCCGGTCTACGATTTGGACTCGGTACTGATTCTGGATCTGATCAAAAGCCTGCGGGAGAGCAAGGACTCGGAGGATCAAGCCCCCGAGCCGTTTGATTTCTTCCCTGGGGCTGTGGTAAGCCCGTACAAACTCCGCGAATCCGACCAGATGATGCAGTATTACAAGCTCGAATTGAAGATCGCCGTCGGAGCGCGATTCATCATCACGCAACTTGGATACAACCTTCGAAAACTGTACGAACTGAAACAGTACATGAAACGCGAAGAGCTGGACCACGTACCGGTAATTCCTAGTGTGTATGTTCCCACCGCCACCATTGGAAAGATGATGCAGCAGGGACGGATCGCTGGCTGTGTCATGCCCGATGGTGTTCTTGAAAAGCTGAAAAAAGAAAAGAAACCCCACAGGCTCGAGCGGGCAGCGCTCATGGTAGCCGCTGTGAAATCGCTCGGATTTGCCGGCGCCCACATCGGTGGCTTTGGGCTTAAATACAAGGATATTGCAACTATCATAGAAAAGGCTGATGCCATCGGTGACACGTGGCGCAGCCGGATGGACGAACTCGTTGCCACCCATCCTGAAGAGTTCTATCTCTTCCCGCTTGGTGAGGATGGTTTGAGTGACGACAGTACTGCCTATCAGTTGGGTCAGGGCGATCGAGAAGTTAAGCTAGCCCAGAAGATTTGTCTGGTGGCCAATCGGATGCTTATTGACGATGAGTCCTCGGGTGCCCATTTTCTACAGAAGCGCCTGGGGATAAACGGGACGCCACCCGAAGGAGACGAGTGGCGCCACGGACTCTGGTATGCGATGCTGGGAGAAGCGCGCCGGTTTAAAAAGAGTCACCTCGGATGTGTGGGGTGCGGCGACTGTATTCAGGATCATCTGGCATATGCCGGCTGTTCCATGGGGCGCTGCTACAAAGAACTCCGAAACGGTCCCTGCGGAGGGGCTCGGCCTGATGGCTCCTGTGAGGTTGACGCCGAACAGCCTTGCGTCTGGACATTAGCCTATCAGTATACCATTTCCGCCATGCAGGATCCGAGGAAGTTCGCAAGGACACTGGTCCCACCGAGGGACTGGTCTCTGAACCGGACGAACTCGATGGCCAACCGCCTGGCCGGCATCGATAACTACCATCGACGCCAGGAGGTCGAGGCATTGTCCCAGGACGAAGAATCGACAGAAAGGTGAGCGCATGTTTCTGATAGGTGAACAGATTAACTGTACGAGAAAGCCCATAGCCCGAGCGGCGAAAAAGCAGGACTCGGAGCGAATTCAGCGGTCAGCCACACGGCAGACCGAGGCCGGAGCAGCTTGCCTTGATGTCAATGGCGGCGTAGCTGAATTTGAAGAGGTATATCTTTCCTGGCTGGTTGATGTGATACAGGATGTCACAGATGTTCCTCTCTGCCTGGATAGTCCCGATCCAAAAGCCTTGGCAACAGCTCTACCCCGTTGCCAGAAGAGGCCGATGATCAACTCCATCACGAACGAAAAAGACCGGGTGGACGCGATTCTACCTCTGGTGATTGAGTACCAGACTGGAATAGTCGCGCTCTGCATGGACGAAAATGGATATCCCACCAGCGCAGACGACAGGGTAGAAATGGCCAGCTCATTGATTGATACCTTGACGTCGGCAGATGTGCCGTTGGATCGTATTTATATCGACCCCGCGGTCTTTCCCATCAGTACTGATGTCACTACGGGGCAGGCTGTACTGCG
>JABIQT010001000.1 GCA_018667995.1 Candidatus Latescibacterota bacterium | reverse complement strand
GCCCTTGGTTCCATGGCCATATGTATCATTGCGACTGTGTACCCAGCTTGGAAAGCCGCCCACCTAGTACCGGTTGAAGCCATCAGGTATGAACGAGGTCCCATTGGGCAACGATAGAGACTTGGATCCGGATGTGGCTATTGAGATTGTCAAGGCGACAAAGATTACGAGAAGTTTTGTTTCCGGATCATCCCGACTGGACGTACTAGATTCCGTAGACTTTTCCGTCCGAGAGGGTGAAATTGTAGCAGTACTTGGCGCCTCTGGCGCTGGCAAAAGCACGTTGCTTCATATCTTGGGTGCCCTTGATCGGCCAACAGAGGGTGAAGTTTGGATAGACGGCACAGCAATCTTCTCGCTCTCTGATGATCAAATCGCCGAGATTCGCAATCGAACCATTGGGTTTGTTTTTCAATTTCACCACCTACTTCCGGAATTCACAGCTGTCGAAAACGTTATGATGCCTCTGTTGATAGCCAGACACGATCACCGAGAAGCCTATACCAGAGCCGCTGAGATTCTCGGGGACGTTGGACTCGCGGAGCGCCTGGAGCACAAGCCCGGGGAGTTATCGGGCGGCGAACAGCAAAGGGTCGCTGTGGCACGAGCGCTGGTACGGAGACCAATGGTTGTGTTGGCAGACGAACCGTCCGGCAACCTTGATCGCGGCAATGGAGAAGCGCTTCTTGAGATCATTTGGCAGCTCAGTCGAAATCACGGCGTGGCTTTTGTAGTCGTCACGCATGATGAGGAGATAGGCCGGCGGGCGGATCGGATGGTGCGACTCGAAGACGGTCAACTCGTGGAATTGAATCAGGAATTGTCGGCATGAAAGAAACTGCCTGTGGCCAATGTGGTATGACGATGAAGGAGTTCAATGAAACTGGTAGATTCGGTTGCAGTGAGTGCTACACTGCTTTCGGTACAGAACTTAATGAACTGTTGAGAAGAATACACGGCCGAGACCATCATGAAGGTAAAGTACCGTCAATAAATCCGGCCCACATGGAGGCCAGGAAAGAGCTCTTAGCTCTTCGAAGGCAGCTAAAGCAGGCGGTCGAGCAGGAGAATTTTGAGGACGCAGCACAGTTACGTGATCGGATCAACCATCTTGAACTAACAACTGAACCGCCGAAACTGGTAGAACACTGAATCCTATGGAATTGACGATACAAGCGTTGGCGCAGGAGACTCCTCGATGGATTGCTGCCGAGGAGGAAGAGACCAGCATCGTCCTGAGCAGCCGAGCTCGCCTTGCCAGAAATCTGACGGCCCTGCCCTTTGTTCAGAAATGCAAGCGCAGCGATCAGTCACGGATTGTACACAAGGTCGAAACAGCCGTCAGAAGCAGCGCGAAGATGTCCCAATCAACGTACATAAGTATGGGTGATACCACCGAACTGGACCGTCAATTTCTGGTTGAACGCAGGTTGATTAGCCCTGGACTGAGTGATTCAAAGTGTGTGTCCGGAGCGTTTATCGGCCAGGATGAATCGGCAAGCATTCTCGTCAATGAAGAGGACCATCTTCGCATCCAAGCGCTCCGATGCGGCCTGCAGTTGTACCAAGCGTGGCAGGAAGCGGACAGAATAGACACGGAACTTGGTCAGAGTCTTGACTATGCCTTTTCCGATGATTTTGGGTATCTCACGGCGTGTCCGACCAACGTGGGCACTGGAATTCGCATGTCGGTCCTCATTCATTTGCCCGGACTTGCTTTGACCGAGAACATTGATCCGATTATCCGCGGGATGACGGAAATTGGGTTTGCCGTGAGGGGCTTGTACGGCGAAGGCACGGATGCATTTGGTAATCTGTATCAGGTCTCTAATCAGTGGACGCTCGGATACTCCGAGCAGGATGTTGTTTCAAATATAGATGGCGTAGTCAATACGCTTATTGGCTACGAAAATAGAGCCTGCGAGGCGCTACTGGAGAAGGCTCCAGCGCAGGTAGAAGACCGGGCCTGGCGTGCATATGGAATGCTACGCTTTGCCCGGGTATTGAACGAGCACGATACCATTGAAGCCTTGTCGTCATTACGTTTGGGTATGAGAATGGGTCTGATGGAGGAACTCGGCGCGACTCCGGTCAACCGCCTCCTGATCGTAACCCAGTCTGCTCATATTCAGAAAATAGCAGGGCGAGAGGTGGACGAAGAAGAACGCGATATCTTGCGTAGTGATCTCGTGCGCAAGCATCTCGATCCCGCGTTTCAGACACCGCGCCGACAGCGGACCGATCACTCCAGTTGACTGCACGGGCAGACTGCAGGGAGGAATTATAGGATGATGCCCCAAGGAAACAAGTTCACCGAGAGATTCAAACGGGTCATGCAGATAGCACGCG
>JABIQT010000810.1 GCA_018667995.1 Candidatus Latescibacterota bacterium | reverse complement strand
TGCAGTACGTAACCGATGGTCATCGCAAGTTCATCTGGTTGCCGAGATTAGGTGTCGAACAATTTTTCGATCTGGACCGTGACCCGGGGGAGTGCAAGAATCTCATTGACGATCCTGCTCGTGCCAGAGAGGTGTCCACCTGGAAGGGGTTTCTTATATTGGAACTGGAGTCGAGGGACTGTGGATGGGTGAAAGATGGCAAACTGTTCTGCCCCGAGGATCCACTGGTGTCACCGTTCAAGGATAATCGCTATCTGGGCTAATGTGAAGACAGAGTGAGGATAAAGTACACGAGGCGCAGCTTTGGGCGCCCGTCTTTGGTTCGGCGCGATTACAGGGACATTTCGCCGTTCACGAGCTTAGAGAAGAGCTCATCGTATTCGGCCGGATCCAGAGGCAATTCGACGGTCCGTTTCTTCAGGGCAGACAGAACGATGGCATTGATGAATTCGACTGTTGTCCGAGCGCTCTGACCAGTAACATATGGCTCTCCGCCCTGCAGAATTGCCATAACAAAACTGTGGAGAAGCAGTTCATGACCGGTCGGACTGTCCGTTGAGGATGGCTCCGTGTTTATGGACTCCCAGGTGATCGGCGGCTGCCCGGAAATAGGTTCGATACTGGCCGTCAGACTCGAGAGCGCATCACCGTAATGTCCGAGTAGGATTTCATCAGTCTGGTCCCCGGTCAAACTCTTCACATCCTGTATCACCATCATCGCCCGGTCCCCGGCTAGCTGCCTCAAGCTGAATGCCCCTGGCTGATTGACACTGCCTTGAAACGAAGCTAGTGCCCCGCCCTCAAACCGGGCTGTCGCGCAAGCAACATCCTCTACTTCGAGATAGCTATGAAGTTGCTTCCCTATTTGTGCCGAGACCTCAACCGGAGCACCTGCGAGCCAGCAGATCAGGTCGAGATCATGACTGGTCTGATTCAGAAGCACCCCACCCCCCGCCTGGCGCCAATTCGTGCGCCATGGGTCCCTCTTGTAGTAGCTGTCGGGACGAAATTCCAGCCACGTCCACAGGATTCGGTGCAGTGGGCCTAGAATGTCTGAGTCGATTATTTCTTTCATACGCTGCGGCGTACGATAGGTACGGTACTGGTGGCCTACACAGATTTTGAGATCGGATAGTAGTGCGGCGGAGAGCATGGCGTCTGCCGCAGAGACTGTATTTGCCAGAGGTTTCTCGACGAAGATGTGTATGCCGGCATTGAGGCAAGCAAGACCGATTTCTCCATGGAGATTATGCGGGGTCGCAATGGACACAGCGTCAACCAGATCGGCGTCGAGTAGGTCACGGTAGTCGGTGAAGCTCCGTATCCCCAATTCCTGAGCTTGATATTTGACGGCATCGGAGTCGATGTCTACCAGCGCCGTCAGCTCGACTTTCTGATGTTTCTGTGCGAGGCGAAGATGGGTTTCGCCGACGCCCTGGATTCCAATAATACCGTAACGAACAATGTCCATAGACTCACATATTGTCTTCGTCGACGCCTTCGAGAACGGCCCTGACCTTCTTGAACAAAGTCTCTTGGAAATTCGTAGAATAATCGAGCTTCTCAACGAAGTCACAGGCGCCTTGTTGCAAGGCGGCAACGGCCAGTTCTACGGTTCCGTATGCGGTAATCACCACCACTTTAACATCGGGATTTATCTCCTGCATAGCCTCGAGCACCTGAAGACCATTCATATCGGGCATACTGAGATCCAGGAATACCATATCCGGGCTCTCATCCTGAAACTGTGCTACGCCGCTGGCGCCGTTTGCAGCTTTAATGACTCGGTAACCCTGAGCCAGTAGCACGTCGTGCATGAGATTCAGGAAGCGGGTGTCGTCATCTACAACCAGTATCTTGTGCGGCTCCTGCTCACTGGGATCCTGGCTGACTTGATCCGGAATCGACATAGGCTATTATTCCTCTCGATCGAACTTGAAATTCGGAAACCATGGTCCATGGGAGCACCGACTCCAACAGTTGTTATTCTGTTAAACTGGGCTCTGTTTCGATATCAGTTCTGGTCAGGAACCTGAAGAGTGTGTCTGCGACCAGTTTATGCCCTGCTTCATTCCAGTGTACATCAACGGGAATGAAGTGTGAGTCCCAGTCTGGCAAACCGTAGAACGCTGGAAAGAAGTCATAGAAATCCAACTTGTTCTCTCGGGCAAATTCTTCGAAAATTACTTGATGTTTGGACGGCCTGGCATTGCTCATGAGCTGTTGTGGCCATGGATAAATAGCCAGCGCGAAGCTCATATCATTCTCTGCACAGAGTGTAGCCACCTCCAGAATATGCTCCTTGCAGCCTTCAATACCTTTGGCTCCCCACTCGGTAAATAAACTATCGGATTCTGTCCAGCTTCCCCTGGCTGAGAGCCTTGGGTCCCCGGTCATATCGATTATGTTGAGTTCGGGCATAGGATTATAGTCGATTTCTGGATGCAGCATGGTCCGAATTCTGTCACGGACGAAGACCACAAAACGAGGTTTCAGGTCGAATAGAGCTGTCCAATGCTCATGGCGCCAGCGATCCTCCCAATCATCGTAGACAATTGCTTCGTCCTCAATATCTGAGATATCCAGCATCATCACCGCACCGTCCGCGCCGAAACCTTCGTCGAGAAACGTCTTTAACCTTCTGTAGTGCAGACCGGGTGCATAGCTGACCACACCGGCGTTCAAAATCTCCAAATCCTGGCCATCGGCCGAAAACAGACCTTCTAGGCGGGAAAGGTAGGTGTCCTCCCAGTCGACGTCGGGCGCCTCAGTGAAGGAATCCCCGAGAATGACCAGTCTCGATCCCGTATCCTTTGTTTTCTTCAGTTCGCGAGCGCTTCCATCCCTGAATCCGGCAGAATTGGTGTGATAGGGTCGCCCGGAGGCCACTGTAGAGAGACTCCGGCCGAGTTTGTGATGCAGATAATCGTCGCCCAGTCGCAATCCTGAGTGAAAGCGATAGTCCATCATCGCCCCCAATGATCTCACGTAGAACTCGCCGATACCGTAACAAAATGCGATGGCTACACAAACCAAGGCCATATTAAGCGATACTTCGGGTGGGATTCTGTGCCGAAATAGAATCAAAGTGCACCCAATACTTAGAAGGCTCAGATCAAGCAACCAAATGGCCATTCTGGACCAACCAGATATGATACCATCTGGATCAAGAATAGGCGCGAAAATCCATTCGTTATAATAGAGTCCGAGGATGATGGCTATCGTTCCTGTACCGATTAGAAACACATCCCTATATGATCGATTCTCCAAACCTATTTTCCTCTCTACAAGAATACCAACAGCTAAAGCCTTCGCGTTGACAATTTATAGGCAAAACAGCTGAAAGCAAGCTTTTGAAATAGCTTTCCTCGTTCAGCGCTCTCCCAATCGGAACTAGCCGTTTTTCAGGTTACCGGGGCATACGTACCCACCGTGGGCTCAAACTGTGTACAATCTATACATGAGAAATCATACATGTTGTCATCTCTGATGAGGCAATTAACCATGTTCGGAAGATTTAAAAAACCAATTTACAATTAGTTACACTCTATTATCAATATTTCTGAATTGGATCGAAATGTTGGTACGAATCCTGCGAGAGTATCAGGGCAGTACAACGGCTACTTACGTGAGCCATTCGAAAACTAAGGGATAATAACAAGTTTTCTAAGGTTATTCCCGATTGAGCGATAGTCCTGTTAATAATAGATTAGCTGAAGTGTATAGATTCCATTCCCAAAACTTTACTAAGAAGAAGCCTCAATTTTATGAACCAAGCCGAATTGAACATAACTGATTTGCGAGACCGCAGTTTCGCCGCTGCCGGAGACCAGGTGTCGAATGTCTTGGGTGACGAGAAAATCATCCTGGATATGAAATCCGGAGAGTACTTTGGAATGAATCCAGTGGGTGCGGATATTTGGGATTATATTCAGCAGCCGCGGAAGTTGGATGAGATCGTCGCCATATTGATGGATAAATACGGGATCGATCAGGAGCGGTGCGAGACAGATGTGCTGGCATTGCTCGCGGAACTGTCGGATGTTGGACTTATTGAAATCACCTGATCGGTGCGGTATTCATGAGCGCTATATTTGCGTCTATACACTGGCAAGGCAAACCTGTCGATCCGTCCGTTCTGGATTCAGCAATAGGCTGTGTTCGCCATCGATGTCCTGATGGCGCCTGGAAGTGGATGGATGGGGCTGTTGGCTTGGCGCAGGCGGATCTGGCGACACTCCCCGAAGATGAGCCTGGTTCACCGGTGGTTTCAGGTGCATTGAGAATAGTAGCGAGTTGCCGCATAGATAACAGAGAAGAGGTACTAGGGATTCTTGGAAGCCGTAGCCCGGTTAACGGTACCGACACGGCACTGATCCTGGCCGCCTATGAAGCATTTGGCGAGGCCTGCGCGGAGAAGTTGATCGGTGACTTTGCCTTTGCTATTTGGAATACGAAAACCAGAACGCTCTTTGCTGCTCGAGATCCTTCTGGGGTTAGACCGCTGTTCTACTATAGCGATCGGGAGCGACTATTGGTCGCTTCAGACAGGACGCAGATCTTTCAAGATCCCGCCATCCCCTGTGAAGTGGACGAGGATCAGTTTCTAAGCCAATTGACGACTACATTCCTGTCCCGGTCCGGCTGGGATCAAGGGTACTTTCGTAACCTTAACGTTCTGCCGGCGGGTTCGGCCATGCGGGCAGCTGATGGAGAGATGAGTATCCGTCAGTATTGGTTCTGGGAAACATCAGGCCGGGAAAAATTGTCAGAGGATGAGGTCGTGGAATCCTACCTATCCACATTGAAGGAATCTGTGCGGTGCCGGTTGCGAAGTCGCCAAAAGAATGTGGGGATGGAACTTAGCGGAGGCCTGGATTCGACGTCTGTGGTCAGTGTTGCCGGTCCAATCTCGGAAGCCTTGGGACTTTCAATACACACCTTGTCCGATGTATTCGAGAAAGCGAAAAATGTGGACGAACGTCCGTGCATTCAAGCAGTGCTCGACCGTAACCCGAAGATGACTCCGCACTTTCTCACTGCCGATGGCATGTATGCGCCTCAATGTCTGGATTCAGATTGGTATCCCCGCCAAATAATGGGGCCGTTAGAAATCAGCATACCGCCTGCTATTCACGGGCTATACGATATTGCAGAGGAGGCTGGATGTCGCTCGGTCCTGACTGGTCGTTACGGCAATGAGGTCAATAATGGCAACTACCTTGTCTACTACGATCTTATGAGAAGGTTTCGAGTTGGCGAGGCGTTACGCAGATTCAAAGTAGATCGTGCAAGGTACGGCCGGAGGGCGTGGCGGTCGTTTCTGAAATATGGTCTGTTGCCACTTGCTGCACCCATGTCTTGGATTAACAGCGGCGTACTATCACAGAAACGGCGTGCAGCAGCGATACTTGATCTTCCTTCATATATCACCAGTTCCGTTCAGCGTCGTATTCAGGACATGGATCATGTCATCCTCGCCGAGGAAATAAATGGAAATCAACTGAGGTCGTCGCCTCTTAGGGAAACTGTGGCCGGCCTCACTTCGCCGAACCTGACAGTGCTCACCCAATACGCGCAACCGGTCGAGCCTCGACATCCCTATTTGGATCGTCGCCTCATCCAGGCATCACTCTCGATGCCCCAGGATATGAAATGGAACCATGACGAGTCTGACCCGCATCTGGCAAATCGATCCCATCACAGAAAGGCGCTCAGAGGTATTCTTCCGGAGCGTGTGAGGGTAAAGAACCGGGGCGTAGAATTCAGTTCGGCAATCGAGGATAGTGTCTGTCCAGAGACTGTCAGACGTTGGTTTACAGAGGCGCCGGTGGTCCATATTTTTGAGCGAGGATATGTGGTGCCAAAGACGTTTTACGATTCATTGCAGCGCACCGATAACTATATGAGCACGATGTACCTATCCTTCATAATCTGCCTGGAGGGGTGGCTGAGGGCCATGGAGGTAGGTGGCGCATTCAACCGCCTGGTCAGATCATCTTGAAAACCGGAATGTCACCAATGGTGGTGTCACTTCGTTGAGATCGGTATACCGACGAGACAGCGTTGTGTCCACAATAGAGAAAGGAGAAGTACCTTCCAGATGTATCTCAGTTCATTGGGGGGATTGTCTACAATCACGTTAGAATATAATGAAAGGACTAATTTGTGAAAACCGATCGTGTAAAGACACAAGGAATTTCAAAATACGAAACGCCCGAGTTGCGGCGATATGGGCGTATTGCCCACAAAACGCTTCAGAGCTCGTACGGTCCGACGGATCCACCAGATCCATCACTGAAAGTGGTGGGTGCGCCGGATGGGACTGGCCCAATCAG
>JABIQT010000896.1 GCA_018667995.1 Candidatus Latescibacterota bacterium | reverse complement strand
TGGCATGGCCTACTACTCCCGACACCACACAACAATTTATTGAAATCTTCCAGTATAGCGAGAAGCCAATATAATGATCACTCAGCAGACGATTTGGTACTTTCTGCATCTTGTCGGAGTCGTACTTTGGGCGGGCGGTTTCTTTTACCTTGTGATGGCATTCATTCCATCTTTGAACGCGGGGACGGCATCGGATGATCGGCGCACCATTATTAAACAGGCTGCTACGAAATTCCGTAAGGTATCTTGGATCGCTATCGCGGTGCTGATTGTCTCTGGTATAATGAATTGCGTGCAGCGCGTCTCCATCGGACAGGAGGCTGGAATTCCGTCAGGCGAACTCCTTCCAAGCGGTTACATGGGACTATTAGGTGTTAAACTCCTGATCGTTCTGGGGTTGATTGTGCATCACGCGCTCAAACTGATCGAACCCCGCGAACGCGAGGATGGGCAGGTCGGGTTAAAATCAAATGTGACCGTTATGTTAATGAGTTTGATGTTTATTCTTGCGATACTCATGGGACTCATGCTCATCACTATGTAGTAGTAAGGACCCGGTGCTGGAGCATTTCATGAAATATGTAGTATTGGTAGTCTTGCTGGTTTGCTTTACGAGTGGTCCAGTGGCCGGTACCGATGTGTATCGCGGGGTCGCGGTCCGCGACGGGGGAGCCATAGAGGGCAGGATTGGATATGCCGGTCCGTTGCCGGATCCGGTGACTTATAAGCCCACGAAGGATGTGGAAGTCTGCGGCCCTGGTGCGCACACCACCGATGAGATCTCGGTCAACTCAGAGGGAGGGGTCAGATACGCTTTGGTGTACTTGACCGATATTGAGGAAGGTGCTGCGCTGGATCGAAAGTCGGCTGCGAGATTAGACCAAACAGGATGCCAGTTTGTCCCTCACATCGTCACAGTTCCACGAGGCGGGACGCTGGAGATATTCAATAATGACGGCATCCTGCACAATGTGCGGACCTCCAGCAAGAAGAATGCCCCATTCAATAAAGCTCAGCCGAAATTCATGAAGAAGATCAAGCACAGATTCACTTCCGGTCCCGAGAAAATAAAGGTCAACTGCGACGCCCACAGCTGGATGAGCGCCTGGATAGTCGTCACGGAACATCCCTACTATACAGTGACCGATGAGCACGGCGCCTTTGTCCTGCCTGACGTACCCGCGGGTACTTACAATATCGCTATCTGGCACGAATCGTTTGGAATTAGAAATAGTGAAGTCACGGTACCATCAGGTCAATCGGTGAGAGTCGACGCGACCTTTGCGAAAGAGTAAGGAGTGGCTATGAAGGTGTGGTCTCACTTGACCGCTACGACAGGTTGTATTGCGATGGCCCTTTTTCTCTCGGCATGCGGCGAAAGCAAGAATCCTGGCGGTGACGGCGAAGCGGAATCGACAACAATCAGGTTGATGGAGACGATTCCCGTATCGGCAAATCCATCTGCTTCAGGTGGTACGATCATCGGTGCTGTGCGATTCGATGGGGCAGTGCCGACTCCCCGTACTTTCGTACCGAACAAAGATACGGAAATCTGTGGAACAGCGGAGCGAACCATGGGTGATCTCATAGTGGGCGGAGGGCTCGGAATTCAGAACGTCATCGTTTCTCTGGCTGATTTCCCCGAAGAGAAGATGGACGTATCGGTGGAAGCCATGGTCGATCAGCAAGGATGTGTTTTCAACCCGAGGGTGGTGCGCGTTGCGGCTGGCGCTCCGCTGGTGTTTTTGAACAATGACAACATCTTCCATAATATCCACACCAAGGGGCAGGATAATCCTCCGCTGAACAAAGCACAGCCGGGATTTATGAAACGCATAAGGGAGACATTCTCAGAACCCGAGCTCTTCGAAGTAGCATGTGACGTGCATAGTTGGATGAAGGGATGGGTCGTCGTGCAGGAACACTCCCACTACGCCGTTACCGATAGCGAAGGGGCATTCGTTCTTCCAAATGTCCCCCCAGGCTCCTATGTCCTGAAAGTCTGGCACGAGACTCTGGGAAGCAAGTCCCTCGATGTAACCGTTGTAGACGGTCAATCCGTCAGCATGGATTTCGCCCTCTCCGAATAGCAATTCCATCATAGAAGCAACATACCAGAGAACAGGAGTTGCATATGCTCGACTGGCTTCCGGAGAATGTATCCACCTTCGGGGCGGCCGTCGACGCGCTCTTCGCACAGATATACTATCTTACCAGTGCAATTATGGTAATGGTGTTCGCCGTAATGGCTTTCTTCCTGATAAAATACAGGCAGCGCCCCGATAGAAAGGCGAGCTATGCGACCGGAAACGCCACCCTCGAAGTAATCTGGACCTCAGTCACCTTCCTCATATTGATTGTTCTTGCCATCGCCAGCAAGCCCATATGGGCAACCATTAAAGAGCGGCCATCCCCTCCCGCTGAGCAGTTCACCGTCCAGGTTATCGGTAAGCAGTTCAACTGGATCATCAAATACCCCGGTCCCGACAGGTTGCTGGGCACCGACGACGACTTGGAGGCAGAGAATGAACTTTACGTTCCTGTGGATACAGATATATGGATTCTTCTGGCTTCGGAGGACGTAATTCACAGTTTCTTCGTGCCTCAGTTCCGACTGAAGCAGGATGCTGTGCCTGGACGTGAGATTCCTGCCTG
>JABIQT010000806.1 GCA_018667995.1 Candidatus Latescibacterota bacterium | reverse complement strand
GCCCTTGTATTCTCCTATTGTAGAATCTTTATTAGTGTGTTCCATATCTGCTCATCTTTTGTGATTTAGTTTGCGATTGCCGGGATAGTTACGCTGTTGCGGTGCCACGGCATCTCGAGGGCTCGCCCGATTCAGTCGCCGCGAACGGACCATATGATGTACAAACGATTCAAACGGCACATGACTGCCACTCTCATATTGTTCTTCGGTGTCGCAGTCGTTGTTGCGTCTGCGCAGACGGCCTCCAAGAAGATCATAATAGGTCTGACTGCCGACGCGATGCACACGGATCCCCATCAGACCGATGAACTCTCCAGCGTCATAGTGTATCACCACTTTTACGATGCACTCGTGCGGCGAACGGCTGATATGCAGTTTGTACCGGGCCTCGCTGAAAGCTGGACACTTCAGGACGATACTACCTGGATTTTCAACATCCGCAAAGGTGTTCTGTTCCACAATGGCACGGAGCTGAAAGCATCCGATGTGGTCTTCTCTATAGAGCGATGCAGGGCGCAGATAATGTCATCACTGGTGAGATATGTAGCATCCGCCAGGGCTATCGATGAGTACACCGTTGAGATCAAGACGCCACAGCCCTACGCTGTACTGCATATGGACCTGTCCAATTTTCACATTCTCAATGAAGCATATGTCCGGAGCGTGGGCGACGAGCAACTGAACCAAAAGCCCATGGGCACCGGTCCCTATCGTCTGGCCGATTGGGTTCGCGAAGACCATATGACCCTCACCGCTTTCGAAAACTACTATCTCGGGTCCGCCAAAATAAAAGAGGTGACCTTTCGGCCGATCACGAACCCGGCAACGCGGACCGCTGCGATTCTTACGGGGGAAGTAGACGTCATTCAGGACCTGGCCGTCCGTGATGTGGCACGAGTGAAGCGAAATCCCCTGTTCATGGTTGTCTCCAGACCCAGCCTGCTAAATCTTAGCCTTGCCCTCGACTATCGAAACCGCTCACCCTCTATCTCTCTTCCGTCCAATCCCATGAAGGATGTGCGCGTACGCGAGGCAATTGCGAGGGCTATCAATGTCGATGCGATCGGAAAGGTCATCATGAATGGTATGGCCACGCCTTCCACACAGTACGTACCTGCAACCCATCTCGGATATGTAGAAGGGTTGAACTTTCGTGAGCAATATCCCTACGATCCAAGCCGCGCCATCGCACTCATGAAGGAAGCAGGATTGGGCAACGGGTTCACAATGACGCTGGATGCCACGAATAACCGGTATGTGAACGACCAGCAGATTGCTCAGGCGCTGGCAGGCATGTTGGCAAAAATTGGGATTACACTCAAACTGAATCTCATGCCCAAGTCACGCTTCTTTGAATATGTGAGAGTACCGTCTGATCGCTCCAGCCTCGTTATGAGTGGATGGGACACTCCGTCGGGGGACGCTGGCGCAATGTATAATTCCAGCATGTACTCACGCGACACGAAGAAAGGCTACGGTCAATCGAATCGTGGAAGTTACCACAACCCGGCTTTTGACGCCCTTATCGACCGCGCAGACGCGACACCGGATCTGAACGAGCGTGATCAGCTTCTGCAACAGGCCACGCGCCTTGCAATCAAAGACATAGTACTCATTCCTCTACACTACGAGCAGGATATCTATGCCGCGAAACGCACAGTAGTCCTCAATCCCCGCGTGGACAAATTCATTTGGGCCTGGGAGATGGATATTAGGTAGGACAAGTGTAGTCTCATTATTGAGACGCAGGAGAATAACGTAAAACAGGAACGACTCCCCAGCTTTTTTAATACTACCGGGGCGTATCTTCACGCCTCCCACAGAGCGCGCTCTGCCTCTGCTGTATCATGCCAGAAAGCCTACGGATGACCGCATTTCTACTAAAACGCCTGCTACAGATGGCCGGTGTGCTCTGGGTAGTGTCTGCACTCGTTTTCGTGATGATGAGCTTTACGGGCGATCCGACCTATATGATGGTGCCGCCGGACGCCACCGACGCGGAGATAGCCAACGCCCGGAGCCTACTCGGGCTGGACCGGTCGCTGCTGGCGCAATACCTGATCTTTCTGGAGAATAGCCTTCAAGGTGAGTTCGGCCGGTCATTCGTGTTCCGCCAACCAGCGCTTGATCTGATCCTCGAGAGGCTTCCCGCAACTGCAGAGATGGTGATCGCGGCTCTTGTTCCAGCACTTTTGATCGCCATTCCACTGGGCGTCTTTGCGGGAGCTTATCCTCGAAAAACTCTTAGCAAAAGTATCATGGCCGGCTCCCTATTGGGGATTTCGTTGCCCAATTTCTGGGTAGGCATCATGCTGATATTTGTCTTCGCGGTTCAATACAACATGCTGCCGTCCTCGGGGAGAGGAGATACCGTTGAGG